>CAZYHJ010000037.1:0-9909 GCA_964646645.1 uncultured Saprospiraceae bacterium
CAATAGCCGTTACCTTGACAAGGGTATAATTGCTTCAAAGATAATTACCTCGAACACCACTGCTGACAGCCTGAGTGGTTAGCGTTCATGCTATTCAACAACAACCGTCAAAATATTAATCGTCAACAAACGGGTTTAGCCGAAAACCGATTAGAGCAGGCAATAAATGAAATATTATGAGCCAAATTGAAGTGGGAGATTTATATGTCGCCTGGAAACAATCGGAGTCGCTCTATTGCATTTGTACTAAAATCATAGGCAAGATGATGAGAAAACTTTTGGCCATCGCGCTTTTTTCATACACCTGCTTTCCCATATTGGCTCAGCATATCACTTATTTTAATTATCTCAATTACACATCAAAGTGGCAATACCAACAGGACTATATCGGAATAGGTGGAGTACATGGGTTTAATGAATTTATTTATTTCATTGATGGAGACACATTGATCGAGGGTAATTGGTATTATAAGATTCGACAAATAAGCAGACAGACGCAGGAATCACCTGACTTTTGGGTAGGATCTGTCCATAATTATTACGTCTACGCCTTGATGGAGACGCCAGACAGTCTTTTTGTGTATCGATACCCTGATGGCGCTGTAGAAAATATTTTGCAGTCGCATGCTGGCTGGAGTGGTAAGAACATTGTAAATGTTGAAGGCCAAATTCCTCACCGGGTCTATTGGTGGGGCCACTATCCTATCCAGGGATGGATTGAAGGTATCGGCCTGGGACAAGAAGGAGGCCAATTTCCTTTTGAGCCAGGAAGTAAATATTTTGTTTGCTATTCCAGGGATTCATTGTCGACGGTACTTCTGGGTGGTACATGTGTGATAGAGGACTTACTAACGATTACTGAGGTGCCTATAGATCAACTTTATTCATCCTTGTCTCCAAATCCTGCCAATGATTTTGTGACCATTCAAGGCGTTGACCATACAAAAGGAACGGTCACTCTGCTTATTTATGCTCCTGATGGAAGACAAGTGTTAGCATATGAAGGTACTGGCGAAGGACCCATTGATATACATACGTTGAATGATGGAATATATTTCGTAAGTATCAGGTTGGACAAAAGGAGTTTTACGTCAAAGTTGATTGTTAACAGGTAATACATCGTTCTTTTGCATACATGCGCCGCTTGATTTCTTTGCTCCTGCAGCTACGGCAAGGGATGTACTGAAATCATCTCCCCATTCTTTCTCCACTGGTCCGACTTTTTTATCTTTACCAAATGTCGATTTCTGTTTCCTATACTGACGCACATCCCCCACTGCCAAATCCATTGAGTGGCCTGGAGCCCTATGTACCCTCGGCAGAAAAGCCCTGGAATATCCAGCGGGTCATGCATGTCTACGACCGCCTGGGATATGGGGCAAGCTGGAATGATATCAAGCAAGGCCTGACCATGGCGCCGGGAGACCTGGTCGACATGCTCCTGGACAACGCGGTGGCGGCCCCGCCCCCTACCCCGCCGTCATGGGCCAACTGGACCAGTGACGATTATGCAGGCGACAGCATGCTCTACAATACCCACAAAAGCGAATTCATTCGCCAGTGGTTTACGGAACTGATCTCCCAGCCCGTGCGGGCCAAGATGGTCATGTTCTGGCGCAACCACTTCGTCACGGAAAACCGTAGCGCCGACTGCAATAATTATTACTGGGGCTATTTCGCCCTGATCAACGCCATGGCATTTGGCAACTTCCGCGATTTTACCAAGTCCATGGGTAAAGATGCCGCCATGCTGGTCTACCTCAACGGCAATTTGAATATCAAAGGACAGCCCAACCAAAATTATGCCCGCGAACTCATGGAACTCTTCACCATGGGAGAAAACAACGGGTACACCCAATATGACATCGAGGAAATGTCACGCGCCCTGACCGGATGGAAGGCCAATTATGGAAAATGCTATGCACCCTATTTCAATCCCAACCAGTTTGACAACACAGACAAGACCATCTTCGGCGAGACGGCCAATTATGATTTTGACGGTGCGCATGACCTGATATTCCAGTTGCGCGCAGATCAAGTGGCGCATTTTATACCGGAAAAGATATACAAGCATTTTGCGTATGCCACACCCGATACCCAGATAGTCAGCGGACTCGCCGAGACGTTCCGCAACGGTCAATGGGAAATCCTGCCCGTACTGAAAGAACTCTTCAAGAGCGAACATTTCTTTGAAGAAGAGATCATGGCCGCACATATCAAGAGTCCCCTGGAAGTGCTCATCCCGATCCTGCGGAAAGCCGGCGTAACCGATATCGGCTACACCCTGCCGGAAACGATGCTCAATTCGCTCAACTACTGGACAAATCGCCTGGGACAGGATATCCTTAATCCACCAAACGTATCCGGCTGGCCCGGACACCGTTTCTGGATCAATGAGACCACCCTGACCTTACGATGGTCCTATGCCAGCACCCTGCTTTCCCAATTGGAAGTCATTTCTGAAATCATGGATTACCTGCGGAACATCACCCTGGACATGGTCACAGAAAATAATAACCCGCTCATGATCACCGATGCACTCATCACTTATATCACCGGCCAGGAACTTGAAGAAGTGCACAGGTTAGCCGCCATGAATTATCTGAAAGAAGGTATTCCTGAAAATTACTTCCAGGATGGTACCTGGAACCTGTACTGGGACGAAGCGCCTAATCAGATCTTCAATTGCTGGAACTACCTGATACGCTTGCCGGAATCACAACTCACCTAACGTACCCACGACAACACAAAAGTCCTTCATGTGTAAAGACATCAAGCATACGCCGGGCATTGACCTCCGCGACCCTGCCGCCCACGCCGAAGATCATCGCTTTTGGTCCAGGCGAAATTTCCTGACGGCTACCGGTATGCTGACGGCCGGGAGTTTTTTCCTTGACCGCTCTGTCATCCGCACCTTTATGCCGACCCCGCTGTTGGCCGCGCTTGCCAACAACGATACAGACAGAGTACTCCTCCTGATCCGTCTCGACGGCGGAAATGACAGCCTCAACATGGTAATCGAACGGGGCAATGATCTTTATTACAATGCTCGCCCAACTATCGCCGTCCAGGAAAACAATATGTGGGCCTTGTCTCCGGAATACGGTATGCCTTTGACGATGTCGGAACTGGAACCGATGTGGAATGAAGGGATGATGAAGACGGTTTTTAATGTGGGATACCCTCAGCCCAATTTCAGCCACTTCCGCAGTTATGATATCATCGCGACAGGTTCCGATTCAAACGAATATCTTACCACGGGTTGGCTGGGACGCTTCCTCGACAATCAATACCCGGCTTACCTTGAGGCCCCACCGACCGTACCACCTGCATTGCAGATCGGAGTGCGGAGCAACCTGATCTTCCGCTCAGATGCAGCTAATATGGCTCTGGCGGTGAGCAGCCCACAGGAATTTTACCAGATCGCTTCGTCGGGACAATTGTACAATACTGCCGGCCTTGGAAATACGCCACGCGACCTGGAGCTGACCTTTATGCGGCAGACGGCTAATTCTGCTTTCCGATATGCCTCCACTATCAAGGATGCGTTCTTCAGGGGAACTAACGCCGCCACGTATGCCAACAACGACCTGGCAGAACAAATGTCCATCGTGGCCCGCCTGATCAAAGGACAGTTAGGAACCAGGATCTACCTTGTGCAACTCGGAGGCTTCGATACACATGCGGAACAACTCAATTCCCATCCGATACTATTAAACAGGTTGAGCACAGCAGTCAAGGCCCTGTATGATGACCTGGCGGCTGTAGGGATGCAGGACAAAGTACTCACCATGACCTTCTCCGAATTTGGCCGAACGATCAATGAGAACGGATCGATGGGTACCGACCATGGCCGGGGCACACACTCTTTGCTCTTTGGCGGCGGGCTCGGCAGTGGATTTGAAGGTACCTACCAGGACCTAAGTAATCCCAATTACAGTGTGGATTTCAGAAACCTTTATGCCACGATCCTTCAAGACTGGCTCGGCAGCGAGCCGGATATGATCCGGTACGTGATGGGCCGGGAGTTTGAGCCTATAACGGGTCTTGTACCGGCAGCCACTCCAACGATTGGTATCAATGCAGAGGAGATATTGCTTGGGCACAATGCGCATCCGGCTTCCTCTGATTTCGTAGAGATCAAGTATAGCCTTTCCCGTGCAGGAGATATGCGGCTAGATCTGTTAAGCACCTCAGGTGAAGTATTACGCAACCTTGCCACCGGGTACCGCGCACAGGGCAGCCATATCCATGTCATTGAAAAATCAGCTTTATATCTCGCCCCCGGAGTATACCGGTACAGACTCACCACGGGCGGACGGGTTTTTGAACGCCGGATCCTGCTCTAGATTTTCAATCGTTTATCGCTTTACGACGAGCAATCGCTTGGTGAATTCTTTTTCATCAATATCGATCCGCACAAAGTATGTTCCGCCCGGATAGCCCTGGATATCGAGGGGTATCTGACCTTGCTGAACCTCCAGATCATAAAAGGTCTGTACGATCCTTCCTGTTGGATCGCTGATCTGCAGATCACAGGGCCCGGACAGGGTTTCACTGATCAGGATGAAAGCCTTTTCCCTGGCCGGATTGGGCACGATCTGCACCAGGTCTGATTTCTCCTCCGGTGCACCGGTACTGACCAAATTCAATATCACCGATTCGGAAGCGGTGCAACCATTGGCATCCGTTACTACACAAGTATATTCTCCCATACCAATACCCATGACCGTCAATGAATCAGAGAGCAGCGCACCATCGCGATCATACCATGCAACAGAAAGGACACCTGTGCCCCCAGAAACAGCTGCCGTAATGCTTCCATCATCACCTCCCGTCACCGGATGAATGACTTCGGTAAAAAATAAATCAATTGCGGGCGGAGCCTGCAGGTTGAACGAACCTTCGGTCGAACAGCCATGTATATCATACACCGTAACAGAATATATACCGCCACCCACGTTCTGAACCGTAGGCGTGATCTCACCAGGAATACTCCAAACATAGACGTACGGATCGTCCCCATTTGAAGCTGTCACCACCAGTGAGCCATCAGCTGCGTCAGCGCATGTGGGTTCAACTCCGGCGAATTGGAGATCCATAGCGCAGGAGGTAGCGGCTTCGCATTCGGGTGCAAAACCGGAGATAGCGACTTCACAACCCATGGCATCACGCACCACCACCATGTATTCTTCTCCTGTGTAGAGCAATTGTTGCAGCGGCGTACCTGCAAACGTATATGGTGCCACACCATGATAGGCCTGGATCAGCAGCAGTGAAGAATCCATTCCGATGCAAAGTGGTTGCACGGTGAGCCCCAGGGGATCAAACGGTGCGGCCATCACTCCATCCAGCAGCTGCACGCAGAATTCACCCCGCTCCTCGCCGGTGGCCGAGATCTGCACATAGTAGGTCATTCCTTCCGCCAGGCCTGTGATGTGCTGAAAGCCATCACAGCGGATGGGATTACGCAGACATTTGATGGGCGTGAGCGTATCACATGTACCACTCCAGATCGTGGTGTTTTGTTTAATACCGGCTTCGACTATAATTTGTACGCTTCCTCCGGGTGGTGCCACAAAGGCATACCAGGCATCCCGTGTGGTGGAGACGACACATGGCGGATGTTTACCGGAAAAGTTGGCGCCTTCCAGACTGCCCGATGTACAGTCTGCACCCAGGTATAGCATTGTGGCCTGTAAGCAGTCATCATTAGGCGGTGCTACGGCTTTATCCCTGATATTCGCTTTTATACAAAACCCACCTTCAATAGTGGCAAAATTGCCAGCGACCTGCAGGAAATAAGTTTGTCCCGCTGTAAGTTGGCCTGCATCAAGATATAAGCCATATTCTGCACTAACGACTTCTGATGACTGGAGGCAATCGCCTTCATACAATGTGAGTACATCTGAAAATCCGGCATTGGATTCAAAGCGCAGTACCTGATCGTCATTTATCGCCGGTGCGACGAATGTATACCACACATCTCCATCGGCGCGAATATTGCGGCTCGGTCTCACATTTTCAGTCGTAGCATATAGGTTATTTCCTGTCACGCAATCCTGGCCAGTCAGCAGCGGAATGGCACCGGCACAAGGATCATTTAATTCAGGCTGCGGTGGCGTTCCACCTTCAAGTCGCATACAATATGTACCACGCTGTGCGCCAAAACCGTCACTCATGCCGCCACTTATTCTTATAAAATATGTGGTGCCTTCCTGCGCCAGGAAATAAGACTTTTCGCCTTTAAATCCATACCTGTCCCTGTTGCCACAAGTCACCCATCCGAGATTGTCACATTGGCCGGTAAAGATGCTCACCACATCATTGAAATCGGAACTGAGACTCACCAGCATCCATCCTGTCGTATCGGCCTCCCAGCGGTACCAGATACCGGACGAACTGACATCACTGCAGGAGGGCACCGGACCTTCAAACATGGCGGTACTGTTTTCCCCCGGTACACAAAACTGGTCCCTCACCAGGGCAACAGCGTTAGCGCATATATCGCGGGCTTCGCCATGACCGGTGATCTTGACATTGTCGAGTCCGGCCCACCAGCCCCAACTGCCTCCGTCATCAAACTCAAACACGACACGCATCTGGGCATGGCGATATGGGGAAAGATCCAAACTTTGTCTGACGAAATTCGAAAAGGATGGTCCCCCGACAGCTCCGGTATAAGATGCTACAAGCGTTCGTTCGCCATCTCCGTTTTCAACATGTACAGAAAACGATTCGGAGATATACCAGCGGAAGATAAGTTCGAATTGAAGTTGAAAGGTGGCATAATCCCCTCCGCTAAACCAGGGTGAAGCAAGGCGGAGCAGTGACGCTTTGGCCTGCTGGCCGATATAGTCATCATCAAAGAGCACAAAGCACGTACCATTCATACTACTGTTGCTGTCATAACGGGTGCTTGGAGGCGGGTCAAAAAACCAGTCGTATTCGCCCGAGATGACTTCCGCCGACCAGCCAAAAGGGAGCGCGCAGGAATCAAACCGCTGGATGATCACCGGAGAACCTTCACCGATACCGGTGATACGGACATTGTCGATACCGGCCCACCAGGCAAACCCGGCGCCGTCATCATACCGAAAAGTGATCTGCATGGAATCCGTCTGCGCGAAGAAGCTCAGATCGCTTGAAAACGAGACATACTTGCTGAATTGTGATCCCGTCGGGTTGCGGTTATCATATCGCCGAAGGAGATGATTGGTTGTTCCGTCAGAAAGCCAGATTTCAAAGGCATCATTGGTATTGCCCAGGTCGCGGTAGTGTACATCCACTTCCAGGAGTATGGTCGCAAAGCCCCTCGCGTCGAAGAACGGGGTACTGAAGTCGGCGATGATCGCCGGGGTGTTGTTGCCCGTCGCGTCATCATCCATAACAAGCATACATGTACCATCAATGGACGTGCTGTCCGATTTGGGATTTCGCGGAGTCCCGACATACCAGACGAAATTCTGATTGCCCTGGAGACTGACCGTCCATTCAGAAGACAGGGTGCAGTCGTTGAACTGGTCTTCAAAAAGGACGGTTTGACCGATTACCGGGAGGACCAGGACGGCCATCAAAACCAAGGGTACCAAGCGCAGCATGTCATTGAAAATTAAAGCGGTGGTAAGTTATAAAAAAAGCGGTCGTGATTATATCCTCCATGAATGTCCCGATCTGAAAAAGGCTTGCAAATTTTGCCGTTCAGTTCGCAAAAGCTGATAAGGACATTTTCCATACTTTCGCCAGTAAGATAAACTTCAACATAGATGAACAGGATACTCGTTTTAATCACATTATCTGACAGTGGAATCGAAACCATAAAATCCACTCCGGAATTACCCCGAAAAGAAATGGAATACGTGAACCAATGGAAAGCGGAGCATTTATTAGAAAGTTTCTTCATTTCCGTTTCAAAGAAAGATGCCGTATTGATTTTCCAGGATATAGATGAAACCAAAGCCAGGGAACTCATTGAAAGTTTACCTTACTTCCCTTACATGGCCAATATCGCCTATCATAACTTACATAAGCAGTTCTAAGTCAAAAACACTGTATGGAACAAGACAACCTTACATCCGGAGGCAGGGCAGCCACCCGCTTCCTCATCTTCTCTGCATCCCTCAGAAAAGAATCCCTTAATACCCATCTCGCCAAATTGGCCGCTGCCACGATTGAGTCAAAAGGTGGACAGGTTGACTTTGCGGCTATGCTGGAATTTGACTGCCCGTCCTATAATGGCGATCATGAAACACAAGGAGGCATTCCGGCCGGTGCTGCGGAGTTATATAAACGCATTCTGGCCAATGATGCTATCATCATCGCTTCACCTGAATACAACGGCTCGATGCCCGGACTGCTTAAAAATGCCCTCGATTGGGTGTCCCGTTTTCGTCCACAGCCATTCAATGAAAAACAAGTCTTGTTGATGGCTGCGTCTCCGTCCATGGTGGGTGGTAATCGCGGCGTACTGGCTCTTCGCATCCCTTTAGAACACCTGGGCGCCAGGGTCTATCCGAGTATGTTCTCCCTGGCCATGGCCCACAAAGCCTTTACTCCGGAATGGAAACTTGCGGATGAGACCTTGGCTAAACGTTTTGAGGACAACATCGTATCGTTTATCAACCTGGTGGAAGCGCAAACCCATTATCCGTGTATCAAAAAAGCATGGGTGGAATTCCTGGGTGAGAAAACCGATGCGCTGACAGAACGTATAGAGTGATCACGTATCACAATGCTACCTTCATCAGGCGCTTGAACTTTCTACATTTACTCCCTGTTAATAACAGATCATCCTATTTCCTTGATCGTATGAGAATCCTTTTGTTGTCTTCCATTGTCATTCTGCTTACTTTTAGCTGCTCCCCCACCCCACAAAACAATTATCAGCATTCAGCCTCCTCAAATGCAGAAGCATTTATTAAAGACGTTGATGCCGCAACCTTCAAAAAACTGGCAGACGCGGGTCAGGGCATTATACTGGATGTCAGAACTCCGGAGGAGATCGCCCAGGGCTATATCGAGCATGCCAGCATGATTGACTACTACGATGAAGATTTTGCACAAAAGATCAACCTTATCGATAAGTCCAAAGAAATCTATGTCTACTGTAAGTCAGGGGGACGAAGCAGTAGTGCCGCCAAAGTCCTGAAAGAAAATGGGTTCACCCGCATCTATCAACTTGATAACGGCATCATGGGATGGGAAGACATGGGCTATCCGCTCGTCAAATCCGACTCAAGTACGGACGACCATATCCAAACTCTGACCGTGGCTGAACTTGATGGCATTTTAAAAACAGACAAGCCTGTACTTATCGATTTTCATACCATATGGTGTGCTCCCTGCAAGAAAATGGCCCCGGTCATTGACGATATCGAACAGAAGTATAAAGACAAAGCTATCGTCATGCGTGTGGATGCGGATAAAAGCAAGGACGTAGCCAAGGCCTACAAGATTAAAGGTGTTCCGGTCTTCATCCTGTATAAAAATGGCCACGAAATATGGAAGCATACCGGCATGATTGAGGAAGAGGCGATTGTAGCGCAGATCGAGAAGGCGTTATAGCCCGTTGAAATTCCATCTTAATCCATATTAAAACCAGCTATATGCAAAGTACAAGTTGGGGCAAAATACTCCCCTGGACATTTATTTTCCTCGGGGCCATCCTGTTGATCTATATGATCGCTTACGAAGGCGAACCGGGGGCTTTGCCATTGCTTTTAGTCCTCATTGGAATCTCGTGGCTATTAATCAAAAGGTTTAGAAAATAATCCTCCTTTCCTCCGTGCGAACTCATTTTGCCAGATAGAATTTACTTCGGGAATAGTTTCTCACGAAGGACACGGAGGGAAATGACGAATAATGAATAGCGAATAACGAATAGCGAAGGTCGTGATCGGTATTCCTCCT
>CAZYHJ010000037.1:10009-26729 GCA_964646645.1 uncultured Saprospiraceae bacterium
CGTGATCGGCATTCCTCCTTTCCTCCGTGCTACCTTCTTTCCTCCGTGTGAACTCCTTCAACCCTGTTGATCATACTTTGGAAGTGATTTCTCATGAAGGACACAGAGGCAACACGGCCTATAATCCCATACGCATTCCCTACCTTTATGACCAATGAGCGCGTTTAGGTTAATTCCGCAATTATTTGCCATCGTTTTGGTGTACATCATCGCGCAAAGTTGTCAGCACGAAAACGCTCAATCCTATCCTACCGAATTTGAACCTTACGTCAGCGAGTTTTTTATTCAGGCCAATCTTCATGGTCTGGAGTGGTCCGAATCTGATTTTGACTTCACTATTCAATTTGGTGCAACGGATCCCGGCACCGGTGGATTCTGCAACTTTGATAATAATACCATCACCGTCAATCCGGACGAATGGGCTCATCGGGATGAACGCCAGCGTGAACATCTGATCTTTCATGAACTCGGCCACTGCCTGCTCAACAGAACTCATAAGAATGTTGAATCGGCTTCCGGTGAATGTTACAGTTATATGAAAGGTGCTGAAGAAGACTTTTCCTGCTCCCTAAATTATTACTCGGACTTTTGGCGGGCCTACTACCTTGATGAACTCTTCGAAACCTCCACTCCACTGCCATTATGGTATCTGGAAAATCATGACTACGCAGCGGCACTCATCAACTATAATCATTCCCGATTGATCCAGGACACGCTGTCGGACATGCTGGACATCACAACATTTCGTTTTAATCAGTATGACACTTTTTTGTTCGAGATTACCTTCGATCATCTCGCTATCGCAGAACCTGCTATGGCCATATTTATTGGCAACCTTACTTTTTCTCATTGTGCAGCATGTACTGGCTCCAAAACGAATCTCGCGCTGACCAATAAGATTATCTACACTTCACCCGATATTAATACGCAGGCGGATGTAAAATTTTCTGTCTTCAGGCAAAATGACATTGTCAGCTTTTATGTCAATGAGTATTTTGTACATGCTATGGAGTTCTCCCTTATTGAAGGCAACCGGTTTAAGACCACTACGTTTGACCAGGAGGTGAGGATGGATATCAGGTATTTTTACGATTGACGCAGGAAGAGCGAATCCAGAGTGGGTCTGGGTGTGATGTGTGGGTGTGAATGGTCAAATTATTCATCTCCCCCTTTCAGGGGGGAGGGGGTCTGAAGGGGGCTGAACAAGTATGATTATACAGGACGTTCAAACGTCCATTTGCCTAATATAACAAACTAGATCTTTGTGATTGCAGGCACGCGACGCAGGGAATCCTGCGCCAAGCTTTTCGATTTTTTTATTTTGATTACCCTTTAGGGGACAGCGCCGCAGATCATCAGTATCAATGACCACAATCATCCACTATACCGCGGCCATTACATAACTATGTTCAGTGAACCAAGCGTGAATCCATGCTCCCTATACTGAATTTTAAAACTTCCTTATTCGGTATTCCTTATTCGGTATTCGGCATTCAGCATTTTCATTTTTGGGCAAAAATTGTTTTTCGGGCAAAAATTGTTGTGCCCCTACAAAATATATGATATGGAATATCTTCCTACGTATGACTCTATCATTCCTTTCGGCACGACATCGCCGCTGGATAATAAATTCCGTCACCTGTGGCAATTGGTGGGCAATACACCTATGCTCGAACTCACGTACCGGTGGAAGGACGAGGTGAGGAAAATATATGTCAAATGCGAGCACTACAACCTGACCGGGAGCATCAAGGACCGCATGGCGTTGTATATTTTGCAACAGGCGTATATCGAAGGACACATACAACCGGATGATATCATTGTGGAAGCCACTTCAGGCAATACAGGCATAGCGTTCAGCGCCATAGGCAGAGCGCTGGGACATGAAGTGAAAATCATCATGCCCTCCTGGCTCAGCAAGGAACGGATGGACATCGTGAAAAGTTTGGGGGCGGAAATTATTCTCGTAACGAAAGAAGAAGGAGGCTTCCTGGGAAGTATTGCGATGAGTCAGCAAATGGCAGCATCCAATGATCATGTTTTCTTACCACGACAATTTGAAAACGAATACAATAATGAAGCGCACGAACGCACAACCGGCCGCGAGATCTGGATGCAAATGCAATCTGTGGATCTGACACCAGATGCGTTTATTGCCGGTGTGGGAACAGGCGGAACGATCATGGGCACAGGAAAATACCTGCGCTATCGTAAACCTGACATTCGAATACACCCTCTGGAACCCGCAGAATCCCCAACACTTTCTACCGGGTACAAGACTGGCTCACACCGCATACAGGGCATATCGGATGAATTTATTCCGGCCATCATGCACCTTCACGAATGCGATGAGGTCATCAAAGTTTCCGATGGGGATTCGATCCTCATGGCTCAAAAACTGGCCCGACAACTTGGACTGGCCGTAGGGATATCATCGGGTGCCAATGTACTTGGGGCTATTCAGATTCAGAATCAACCCGGCATGGAAAAAGCCAATGTGGTCACTGTCTTTCCGGACAGCAATAAGAAATACCTAAGTACAGATTTAATGAAAGTTGAACCTGTTAAAGAAGGATACCTGACTCCGGAAGTAGAATGGTTGGATTATCATGCCATACATAGACTGGCATAACCTATTCGTAAAAGTAATACACCCTTCCATTGTTATTCGATTGCACCAAATTAGCATGAGGAGTGATTGACACCAAATAAAAAAGCGGCCGTAGCCGCTTTTTTTTCATGGGGAAAGTGGGAATGCACAATAGCTGCTCTTATTGTTTATACATCTCAAAAGTTCCTCCATCAGTACTGCTTGGTTTCTCCCCCCAGTTGCCCAGAATCTCTCCGGCCACATCAGAGTAAAGCCCTTCAAATTTGTAGGTGTTATCGCTGGAATCCACGGTGTACTCGCACTCAAAATTGAATCCATTGACTTCCCAGCGACCGCGACCCAATTCGCCACCATTGGAATTGTAGGCCACCATTTCGCCTCCTTTCTTAAGTTCCCAACGTTCAAAAAAGGAAGGTTCGTCAAAATCAAACCCCCAGTGTCCTTCCCACGTTCCAACGATGGCCGAAGTGTCATCGTCCTTATCACAGGAAGCCATGGTGAGTACAAGAAATGCAGCCAGTAAAATGCCATTAATCAGTTTCATGATTTAAATTTTTAGAAATGAAGAATTGTTTGTTGTTTTGAATGGCACAAAAGTATCCGTCGTTGTGTGGGGCTTAAAACGCTGTTGAGTAGCTGACCGAATTATTGAGCGGTTTGCCGACGGAAATCATTGTGGAGCATGAGAAACATCACTCAGCCAGTGATTTGACTACCTGTAATTTTGTATTGAAATGACAACCATTATGATAGAGGTCTATTTTACGATGGTTCGGGACTTTATATCCCAACCATGGCCCTGGTATGTAGCCGGGCCCCTTCTGGCGCTGGTGATGTTTATCCTCCTGTATTTCGGGCACGAGTTTGGTATTTCCGAAAATTTCAGGTTGATGTGCGCGGCAGATGGTGCGGATGAGATGAATGAATTCTTCAAGATCGACTGGCGCTCCGGGGAATGGAATTTACTTGTCGCCCTGGGCGCTGTTTTTGGCGGTTACCTTGCCTCCCATTACTTTTTCGGGCCGACGGGTGACATCGCGCATATCAGTGACACCACTGTCGCTTCGCTCAATCAAATTGGAATTGGGGTGACCCAAGGGGGAGTGCCGATTGTGCCTGATTTTATCAGTTGGCAGGCATTGCTCACGTGGCAAGGATGGCTGATGATTATCGGCGGGGGCTTGCTCGTTGGGTTCGGAGCGCGCTATGCCGGCGGTTGTACATCAGGCCATGCGATCAGCGGCCTTTCCGCCTTGCAAATTCCTTCTCTGTATGCAGTCGTTGGATTCTTTCTCGGCGGCCTGCTGGTCACTTATTTCGTGATACCCTATCTCTTCTGATCCACCACTAAAACACCATTGTCGCCATGCGCATGTCAAGATATATTTTCGTAGGCATCCTGCTCGGTTTTATCCTATATAAAAGTGAAGCCGCCTCCTGGTTCAGGATTTACGAAATGTTCCGTTTCCAGAGTTTTCATATGTTCGGCATCATCGGTTCCGCGGTGATCTCCGGCATCATCATCGTACAGATCATCAAACGCCGTCATCTCAAGAATGTGGAGGGCAAAGAGATTCAGATCAAGGACAAGAATATATCCATTCCACGATACGTGCTCGGTGGATTTATTTTTGGCTGCGGCTGGGCGCTGGCAGGTGCTTGTCCTGCGCCTATGTTTATTTTATTAGGAGCAGGGCATACGGTATTTATCACCTACCTGGTGGCCGCGATGACCGGGACATTTATTTATGGGAAACTAAGGAAGCAATTACCTCATTGATATTAATATTAAAATTTTGAAAACAGTTCCATAAACTCTTGTCTCCGGTTCCTGGAGATGGAGATATTGGCATCATCATCCATGATGAGGTAGCCACCATCCCCCCGAACATATTTCTTGATCCGATTGACATTGATGAGAAAAGAACTGTGTACACGGCAGAAATCAGGGCCGCTGAGTGCTTCATCAATATCTTTCAAGACTTTGGAGACTACAATTTTTTTTCCACTACTGAGAACTACTTTAGTGTAGTTACTTTCCGCCTCGCAATAAACAATATCCTGGGTGGGCACAAAGATCATCCCATCCGCAGTCGTCAGGGCTATGCGCTGCGGAGTTGTTTTCGCAGGTTGTGCGATGCTTTGAAGGAGCAACTCAAACTGCTCGCGTGTAGGGATCGATTTTCGTTCGGCAATACGGGATACAGTGGATTTCAGGTCATCCGGATCGATCGGCTTGAGCAGGTAGTTTAACGCACTGTACTTAAACGCCTTGATCGCAAACTGATCATAGGCCGTACAAAACACTACATCAAAAAATAATTTATCAAACTGCTCCAGCATGTCAAACCCGTTCATCCGTGGCATTTCAATATCCAGGAAAACCACATCGGGTTTGTGGGTGTTGATCGCCGCTATGCCTTGCTCCGCTGAATTACACATCGCTACAATTTCCACATCGGGACAATAGGTGCGGATCAACCACTCCATCATCTCCAGCGCATTTTTTTCATCATCTACAAGGATACATCTGATCATAGGTTGCTTTTTTAAGCATCAACAGGGATACGCAATATTACTTTCGTGCCGGCAGGAAGACCTTCTGCATTTCTTAGATCAATGATCTCCACCGAAGCGTTCCAATCCGAGTGTTTATTCAACAGTGCCAACCGGCTCTCTGTCAACTTCATCCCCAGCGACTTACCCGAGGAAGCAGATTTACTCTTAAGCTCACGCGCCATTTCACGGCCTACGCCATTATCCTCAATCACGCACTCCAGCAATGATGGCGCTTTCCGGACGATTCTGACGGACAACTGCCCGGCTTCCTCCTTATGTAATAATCCATGCCAGATCGCATTTTCCACATAGGGTTGAATGATCAACGGTGGTACATACACATGATCCGGATGAACATCAGTATCCACTTCAATTTTGTAGGTAAATTGCTTTTCAAAGCGGATACTCTCCATTTCAATATAGAGCTTCAATGCCTCCAATTCATTTGAAAGTGTCACCGTTTTGTTGTTAGAATTATCCAGAATCAGGCGGATCAGCTTAGCGAAACGGGTCAGGTATAGGGAAGCCGTGGCCTGGTCGCTTTTGACAATATACCTGTTGATGGAGTTGAGGCAGTTAAAAATAAAATGAGGGTTCATCTGCGCGCGCAGGGCCTGCATTTCAATATCCGCCATTTGTTGTTTTGTCTCCATCAGGATGCGTTCCGTGGCCTTCTTTTCTTCTTCCGCGCGAATCTTCGTGATCTTTGCAGCGCACAAGGACGCAATAGTGCTGAGCATACTCAAATGCCGTTGAGTAAAGAACCCTTTTTTTGAGTGCTCGCAATCAATCACGCCCAAAACCTGACCATTGGCGATCAATGGCACGGTGATTTCTGAATTACGGCGGTCGTCATCCATGATGTAGCGGGGATCGGTGGAGGTATCAAAGATCACCTCAGCCTTTCCCGTTGCCGCAACGGTTCCTGTGATCCCTTCACCCAACTTGATTTCTATCGGATCAAGGATCACTCTACGCTCAGGACTTTTAGGGCCATGCGCCGCCATCTGCACAAGTCTTTCCTTAGACGCATCCCACAGATAAATGACACAATCTTCAAATTGCAACCGGCCAATGCAGTTTTTGGCCACATCCCAGAGCAAATCCTCTTCAGACTGATGCTCATCCATCCTCGTGGAAAAATACTGGATCACTTGTTCGGCTTCCAATTCCTCTACTTTTTCCATCAACCTTCTGCTCCGTGACCGTACAATCCACCACACCACAAAAGCAATAGCCGCTAATATCAACGTGAAAAACCACCACCGCATCCATATCGGAGGCAGTATTTCGAACCGAAATACATTTTTTGACGCCACCCAATCCGCACTATTAATGCTTGCCTCTAGAAGCAGGGTATATGCTCCCGGGGCTAATGATGTAAACCTGATCGTGTTGCTATTTCCAGTATATATCCAATCAATATCCAGTCCTTCCAGTTTATACCTGTACTGCAACTTACCTGGATTATTAAAATAGGGACAAACAAAATGGCATTCAAGCGATCTGCGAGACCAGGGTATGCGGGAAACTCCTTCCAATGAAACATAGGTGCTGTCTTCACCAATGCTCACTTGCTGGATAAAGAGATTCAACTCTTCCTGAACCGATTGTATTTTTTCAGGAATAAAGTAATTGATCCCATTGGTGCCGCCGATAAAGAGGACATCCCGTGATGAAAGCAACCAACTATTGCCATTGAATCCAAAACCTTGCAGATTATCGGTGTAGTCAAACTTATTGAGTCGATCGGTCTTTGGATCATATCGATACAAGCCATTGTCCGTTGTGGCCCAAATCATCTGCTGATGGTCCTCGATCAGGATATTGACCCCTTCAGTTTCCGGCAGGAAGGTGACAGGTTTAACATGCAGGTTCCCGGAAGTGTATTTTACTTCATTGACTTTTGTTTGCGTAGAAAATATCAGGCTTCCATCTGCTTTGGGACATGCGGCAATCACATAGCCATCATCATCCTCAATACCTACTTTTCCCACCAATCGCAGTTGCTCATCCAGTAAATACAATCCACGCATAGTCGTAATCCAAACCATACCATCATTCGTCTGAAAGGCAAAATTGTTATTCTCTCTGTCAAAGGGCATCTCAAGGAAGGAGAGTTCATAGGTATTGGCACGCAGCAGATATAATCGATCACGTCCCGGCACGATGATATTGCCATTGCGCATCCGGAATAAAAAATCAATAAAGTCCCCTTCGCTCGATTGCTGGACCTCTTTGCTGGCATACTTCGGTCGTTTAAATTGCTCCGTATCTGGATCAAACAACCACATCCCCAGGTCTGATGGACCAAGGATAACATACCTGCCATCGTAGACGATGCCACGCACAGAAGGAAAGGCCAGGCGGCTCTTACTTCCAAACTCAGGGAAATAATACTTCTGCTGGTTAGTCTTCATATCCCATCGGACGAAACCATGACCTGTGGCGATCCATAGGATCTCATCTTTACCTTCCGCGATTTGCCTGATATTATCTACGCCGGAAGGCATGTTGTCATAGAAATGACGACTTCGCCATAATCCAAAAGTTTGACCTAACAATGAAAAGCGTCCAATACCATCCAGGGTCGATACCCATACATAATGATCCTGATCGATGAAGATATGATTGGCGAAATCACTGGTGTATATAGGTTTACCGTGATAAAGCAACCTGATCGGAAGGAATGTTTTCAATCGGGCATGATAAAAAAACAAACCCTCTTGAGAAGCCATCAGATAATGTTGCTGATCCATCCTGGCCACACTGCGCAAGGACCATGGCGCACCAGGCGAAGCCTTTAAGGAATCCGGAATGTTGGCTAATGTAACTTCCTTGCGTCCGAAATCGTACCAATAGGTATTGAGATCCCATGAACTCAGCAGGATACTATCAGGAGATACCGCAAACAACCGACGAAGTCGCTTCGTTGGCAGGCTATCGACTTCATTTGTCAACACATCATACTTGTAGACAAAATCACCCCTGCCGAAATAAATTTTTGATGCATTGACACAAAGTGAAATAGCATGATATCCGGGAGGCACAGGAATTTCCTGTTCCAGATCTACAAAAGTTCGGGTGGCAGGATCATATTCAAGAAACGCCTGAGAGGTAATGGCCCATGTCTGATCACCGGGAACCGAAAAAATCGGACCGATGGAATATTTTCCAGCTTTGGTCTTGACCGGAATGGATTCAAAATCGAGTTTCAGTGTATTGAAAAGGAATATTGCGGTGGAAGAATTGACCCACACCCTTCCCGCATCATCACATGTAATATGGGTGATACCCTCTGGAAACCGATAGGTCTTGATTTCCTTTCCATCAAATCGTTGCACTGATCTCGTATAAAGGATCCACAGAAATCCTTCGTGATCCTTTGTCATAGAGATGATCGTTCCGGGTTTAATTCCGGAATTGAAGTCAAATAATTGCAAATGATAATCGCCTAACTGGGCATGCGCGTTGTGCATACCTGTCATAACCACCCATATCAGGATGATACGAGTGACCCAAAAATGACTTACACCATGTACGAATGCCTTCAAGACAAGAGATATCAATCCTTTAAAGTACTCAAACTAGGTCAAGGGGGATTAAAATGAATGGTAAAATGAGTAAATCACCAAATTTCTGAGTATTTGACCAAAAAGATCAGGGTGCAGGAGAAATAATTAACTTCACAACCTTCAGGGAATACTCTTCCCTGATCAAAACGGAAACCACGCTACTATGACTGCTGCTGTCGCGCCATCCTCTGCAGAGAAGACCCGGATTTATTCCATTGACCTCCTTCGCGGCCTGGTCATGATCCTTATGGCGCTGGATCATACCCGGGATTTTATCCATGCAGAGGCGTTTACGCGTGATCCGCTTGATCCGGCCACCACGACACCCTTGTTATTTTTTACCCGTTTTATCACGCATTACTGTGCTCCGGTTTTTGTCCTGTTAGCCGGCGTTTCGATTTATCTGCAAGGTTTACGAAAGCCACAAGGTGAGCTCAGTGTGTTCCTCCTCAAACGTGGCTTGTGGCTGATCTTTGTGGAATTTATCCTGATCACCTTTGCCTGGACCTTTGACTTCAGGTTTATTCTGTTTGTGATGCAGGTGATCTGGGCCATAGGTATTTCCATGGTGTTCATGAGTGTCATCATTCGCATGCCGTATTGGCTGATCGTTACGCTTGGGCTCATCATTGTTCTTGGGCACAATGTGTTTGACTTTGTTGAGGCCACCCATAGTGGATTGTGGTGGGATTTGCTGCGCAACGGAAATTTTGCCTTTCACGAAATATTACCCGGACGGCAGATCGCCATTATCTATCCTTTCTTACCCTGGCTTGGACTCATGATGGTAGGCTATGGGCTTGGAAAAATATTTGAGCCCTCAGTTTCGATAGAAAGAAGGAGAAAATTTCTGATCAACACCGGACTTGGACTGATCTTTCTTTTTGTAGCGCTACGTTATCTCAATATATATGGCGATCCGCATCCCTGGAGTGTTCAGGCTGAAGGCTGGCGCACATTCCTCTCCTTTATAAACGTGCACAAATATCCTCCTTCCTTGATGTTTTTCTGTATCACCCTCGGACCCGCCCTGATTCTTTTGGCCCTTTTTGAAAAAACCTCCAATGCCTTCAGCAAAGCCATCAGTGTCTATGGACGTGTTCCATTCTTCTACTACATTCTCCACTTCTACATCCTTCACGCCCTTGCAACGATCCTTTTCTTCACGAGGGGCCACTCCTTCGCGGACGGTGTTCAAAGCATCTTTGGCATTCCCTTCAATTTTCTCATTGCGGGCGAAGGATACTCTCTTGGCATAGTCTACCTCGTATGGATCCTGATGGTACTGGCGTTATATCCGCTTTGCAAGTGGTTTAGTGAGAAGAAGAAGCGGAATGGGCATTGGGTGATGAGTTATCTGTGAGAGGGAAGACGTGAGACCCGTGTGGCCCCTAAATCCCCTGAAGGGGACTTCAATTAGTCACAATATTTACAAATCAAAACTCACGATTCACGACTGACGACTCACGATTTCAAATCTCTCTACATTTATCAATTTTCATTATTCAATTAATCGACTTCCTCAACTCTACCATTCCCCACCCGATAGACCCTTCCCGGAAAGCGTTCAATTAAGTGCGAATTATGCGTGGCCATGAGGATGGCGGTGTGGTACTCTTTGGCGAGTTTGCGCATGAGTTGAAGAATAGCTTCGGCCGTCTCAGGATCAAGGTGGCCAGTAGGTTCGTCAGCCAGGATGATTTCAGGTTTGTTGAGGACGGCGCGCCCGATGACCGCGCGTTGTTGTTCGCCGCCGGATAGTTGATGAACGGGGCGACGCATCTGGTCGAGCAACTGGACATCTGAGCAAACTTCATTGATGATTTTATCCTGTTCGGCTTTATCATTTGTTCCGGTTGCATCCAGGACGAAACGCAGGTTGTCTTCAACGGTCCATTGTGGAAATAATTGAAAATCCTGGAAGACCATACCCACTTTGCGCCTCAGCACAGGGATATTGGAGGGCTGCAATTTTGAAAGCGAGATACCGGATACCTGTCCTTCTCCCTCGAGTAGTGGCAGATCTCCCCATAGCGTGCGCATCAGTGAGCTCTTTCCGCTACCGGTCTTTCCGATGAGGTAGACAAATTCCGCCTGGCTGACGGAGAGATTCACTTCCCTCAATACTTTAACTCCCTCCTGATAAATGCCTGCATTTTTTAAACTTACGACTTCCTTCATGGTTATATCAAGTAATCACGGATTTGTCCTTTTCGGGCATCAGTTTTGCCCCCGGACTGGCTATTTTGCCGTAAATTTGCACAAAGATTCAGTATCAACGTGGATAACGCGCCTATCATCAAGCCGAAAAGATTCAGGATCATGCCGATCCTGATCATTGGTCTCATGGCCCTTGGGGTCGTCATGCTAATCTCTGCCTCCAAGGATATGAGTACCTACAGCACCTTTGCCCAGGTCAAACGCTCCGGAGAATCATCCAAAGTCGTAGGCACACTCGCCAAGGACAAACCGATGTATTACAATGCGGAGGAGAATCCAAACCTGTTCCGATTCTTTATGACCGACCAGGAAGGCGAAGTACATGAAGTGACCTTACAGGCTCCAAAACCACAAGACTTTGAATTGAGCGAACAAGTTGTCGCCACAGGCTCGTTTGTCGGTGAAGAATTTGTTGCGACCAGCATCCTGATGAAGTGCCCTTCGAAGTATAAGAATGAGGAGGTACTCGTCAGAAGCAATATGTAATTTCCATGCAGGATATCCAATACTTGGGTGAGCATCTGCTCCCGGGCCAACTGGGCCATTTTTTTATTCTGGCCGCGTTGGTATCTGCCATTCTGTCCACACTCTCCTATCGTAAAGTTGTTTTGTCGCCTGCTGATACCTCATGGTTAAAGCTTAGCCGGATTTCGTGGGCCATACATGCGTTTTCCATCCTGGCTGTCATTGGCATCTTGTTTTACATCATGCTCCAACAGATGTATGAATACAAATACGCCTGGGATCACGTTTCGGATGACCTGCCGATGAAATATATTTTCTCCGCGTTTTGGGAAGGCCAGGAGGGCAGCTTTTTACTATGGATGTTCTGGCACGTTATCCTCGGCATAGTCGTGGTGCTGACCGCTAAGCGCTGGGAGGCAGGCGTGATGACCTGGCTGAGTCTGGTGCAGATCGTGTTGGTCGCGATGATCGCGGGTGTTTATTTCGCCGATGACTTTCGCATGGGCAGCAGTCCGTTTATGTTGCTGCGCAATACCATGGAGGCTCCGATTTTCAATAATCCAAATTATCTCTCCCTCATTGAAGGCAACGGTCTCAATCCATTATTGCAGAATTATTGGATGACGATCCATCCGCCAACCTTGTTTCTTGGTTTCGCTTCGGTCACGATTCCTTTTTGTTTTGCGATGACCGGTTTGTGGGAGAAAGAACATACCGCATGGCTCAAGCCCGTCATGCCATGGACGTTATTTTCCGCAGGCATTCTCGGTCTTGGCATCCTTATGGGTGGTGCATGGGCGTATGAAGCATTAAGTTTTGGTGGGTATTGGGCATGGGATCCGGTAGAAAATATGTCATTAGTACCGTGGCTTGTTTTGCTTGCGGCATTGCATGGCAATTTTATCGCACGCCATACGCAGCAATCCATACGCAGCACCTATATTTTCTATATTCTTTCTTTCGTATTGGTGGTGTATTCCACCTTCCTGACCCGTTCGGGTATTCTGGGCGAAGAAAGTGTACATGCGTTTACCGAGATGGGGCTTGAATGGCAATTGGTGGGCTTTATCTTCATCTTTCTTGGCGCAGGTGTGTACTTCCTATGGAGCAGGAATAAGTCGATTCCAGTAGTACAGCGGGAAGAAAAAATAAATAGCCGTGAATTCTGGATGTTTATCGGTGCCATGGTGCTGATGTTTTCCTCCGTCCTGATCACGTTTTCTACAAGCATTCCTGTCTGGAACAAACTTCTTGATGTCTACGGCTCGATTATGGGCAAAGGTGATATGAGCCCGTATCACAAAGCCATGCCCCTGGATCCGATCGATCATCACAATCGATTTCAACTGTGGATATCCGTGCTTGTCGCGCTGATGTCGAGCGCAGCTTTGTTTCTGCGGTTTAGCGCGATGGGCTGGGATGAATTTAAATCGCGCTTTGCCAAACACACGGCCATTTCAGTGGCGCTTGGCTTAGGACTTGCCTTTTTGCTGGGCTTGTGGATTGAACTTCCCAGTTGGCAGTTCATTGTCCTGCTTGTAGCCGCCAGTATCGGAATCGTGGCCAATGTGGACTACATGATCAATTTCGCCAAGGGAAAATTAACCTCGATGGCTGCGGCATTGGCGCATGGTGGATTCGCGTTGATGCTGGTGGGCATCATGGCCAGCGGACTCAACAAACGTACGATCAGCGAAAACCGTTTTGCGCAGGAGGGTTTGGCTGAAGGATTGGATGCCGGACAAAACGCTTTCCTGATTAAGGACATGCCTATGTTTATGAATGGGTATTGGGTCACTTACCGATCGGATACGCTGGAAGGCCTCACCCGAAAATATGCGCTGGACTTTATAAAAGTAAATGAAGCCGGAGATACGGTTGAACGCTTTACCACCCATCCCAATATTCTCTACAATCGTGAAATGACCAAGGTGGCGACTGCCAACCCTAACACCAAGCGATACATCGACAGGGATATCTTCACGTTTATATCCGGCCTTCCGCCGGAGCAACAAGATCGGGCAAATCTGCAACGGATTGACAGTATGTTGACCTATACTTCGCATTCGTTAGCCGTAGGGGATACGCTTCATCTTCAATCTTATTCTATCCGCCTGGATAGTATTCTGTTGGGGAGCCTGCATCATGAGTATGATGCGCATGAAAATGACCTGGTCCTGTCAGGCATCGTCAATATCACGGATTCAACTGGTACGCAATCGCATACGATTCATCCGACCCTGATTGTTCGTAATGGTTTGCTCTACACCCTCAATGACCAGGTTAATAATTTCAATCTTCGGGCAAGAATCAAAGCCCATGCCCTGGACAGCCTCCTGCCGCTGGATGAAAAATTGAGTTACGAATCGCTCATCATCAAATCAGGTGAAACCAAATCCTGGAATGATCTTACCCTTACCCTTGAAGGAATTGATAAAAAAATTGACCATCCGGGTTACAAACCGGAACCTGATGATATCGCGATTCAGGCCGTAATTCAGGTGAAGGATGCAAAAGGAAAAATGCATACGGCACGTCCCTTGTTTTTTATCCGGAATGCGTCTCCATTAAACCTGAAAGCATATCTGCCAGATATTGGCCTGCATATTAAGCTGGAAAAGATTGATCCTGAAAAGGAGGAGTTCTATCTCTCCGTGGCGCGTTTATCGGCCCAACCTCGTCTTGCATTAGAGTTTGCACCCGATGCGCCGCGAAATGATTACATTGTTTTGGAAGCCATTCTGTTTCCGGGCATTAATCTCTTTTGGGCCGGAAGCCTCATTATGTTGTTAGGTATGTTCCTCGGGATGTACAAACGTCTGGTCAAAAAATAAATCGAACCTCCGGGTATGCATAAAATCGTTTGTATCGGTGCAGGCAGATTGGCATACCATCTCATGCCCCGGCTTGAACAGGCAGGGCATCATGTCATCCAGGTGTTTAATCGTACCAAGTCACACGCTGATGCGTTAATGACGCAATTGGCTTCCGCTGAACTCGTCGATCATGTGGAGGAGATCACGGCGGAAGCAGATCTCTATTTCTTTACGATCAAAGACGATGCGATCCCATCAATTGCTTCGCAATTAAGCTCCATTGAGGATAATCAAAAGATCTTCGTACACTGCTCCGGAGTATCAGACCTTAACGTATTGCCATTTGAACGCAAGGGAAGTTTCTATCCGCTTCAGACTTTTTCCTATGCCCATGCTATCCCATGGGAAGAGACGCCCCTACTGATTACGGCCATGTTGCCCGAGGTTAAAAAGGTATTGGTTCACCTGGCGCAGGAGATCAGTAAAAGCGTGTATACGGTCAGTGATGAACAGAAGACGAGGTTGCATCTGGCAGCGGTGTTTGCCAATAATTTCACGAATCACATGCTCATGCTTTCAGCGAAAATCTGCAAAGATCATGGCTTGTCGTTTGATATACTCAAACCATTGATTAAAGAGACCGTTGAGAAAGCGCTGCATCTGGGACCAGAACACAGTCAAACCGGTCCTGCTGTCAGAGGTGATGAAGTAACGATTCAGAAACACCTGAAACTACTCGAACACGATCCATCATTGGCCAGCTTATATTCCCTGATCACGGATCAGATCAAGGAATATCATACTCATTAATTCAACCTGTTAAAGAAAGACTATTGCCTGCTCTTGGGAAGGAGTTTAGCGACGATGTCATCGTAATACGGGCGCTCCTTCAAACTCGAATGTGAACCCGGGAAGAAGATGACATCGATCTCAACAAACTTATTGACCGGATCAAAGTCACGAAGGACTGCGGCTACGCGTTTGTCATTGACCAACCTGGTATTGTCGATCATTGGAAATTCGAAGTAGTCGATTGTAAAGGCCGGATCTACCACTTTGTCCTGCTTTCCGGGAATGCGTGTGGCTACCCTGAGACGAACCGACACGGATGAATTGGCTTCATCTTTACTGAGAATGGCGAGATGCACGATATGCTTTATGGAATCCATTTCCCTTCCATTCACAATAGAATCATTGAAAATGCAGCTAAAAGTATCATTCGGACTAAATGCCAATGAGTCATAGAAATAGACAAACTTTTCCACTGATGCCACGCCTTCGAGACTCGCGAGTTGTTTGCTGGTGACCTCTTTTGACATGTTAAACAACCGTTCGCGATAGGATGCCGACAATTCAGGATTCCGTGTATCCGAATTGTTCTTTCGGTTGAGATAGGAAAAGAGCGGCGTCAGATTGAGGGATTCATGGAAATTATATGCCAGCAATTCGAGTTGAAGGATTTTTTCATCCATCGTTACATTCTCCTTCAACAAGGAGTTGATAATGGACGAAAACATATCCTTGCGCAAAGCGGCCTCGGATTCCTCCCGCTTGCTCATCAACTCCGTATATAAACGGGTCTTGGCTTCGTTTTCCTGGTTTTTATTGATGTAGTCAGAGGCGTAATAACTCACCAGAGCGATCGTAATCGCTGTGATGAGTCCTCCGACTGGTTCAAGGATAATAGCTGCTTTGTCCCAGAAGTCCTTTTTGGGACCCTGCGGCTCCCCTACTGTTTGGTCAGCTGCCATTTATCTGCGACTTTGGCCAGAGACAAGGTATATCCGGTGGAATTGTTGGTAGAGACGACATCAAATGATGCGCCTTCAAACCCTGTGAGTTCGAGTTTATACCTGCCCACTTGTTGAATGGTCACGGTGAAGTAACCGTTTTTATCCGTTGTAGCCGTAGCCACTACCTTTCCTTCTTTGGTGATCTTCACCTCGGTATTGATTAAAGGTTGGCCATCTTTCTTAATGGTTCCGAAAATCTCCCCTGCCATGGTCAGGCTGGGAATGAAGAATAAAAGCGCGAGAATGATGCTCCCTGATTTCATATGTCTGTTCATTTAGAGTCTTAAATGGTTAGATAACCGTGTTTATTGTGGTAAAATTAGGGATTTCAGTCTAATCATATGTTAAGCACGTATTAAAGTCCGTATTGCCTTCTTGCCTTGCGTGAGAAACCACTCCCGAAGTAGATTCTCTCTGGAAAAATGAGTTCACACGGAGGAATGGAGGTAGCACGGAGGAATGGAGGATTTTCGAACTTGCCTTCGTGTGACTCCGTGTTGCCTCCGTGTCCTTCGTGAGAAACGATTCCCGAAGTAGATTCTCTCTGGAAGGATGAGTTCGCACGGAGGAAAGGAGGTAGCACGGAGGAACGGAGAATTGTCGAACATGACCTTCGTGTGACTCCGTGTTGCCTTCGTGTCCTTCGTGAGAAACCACTCCCGAAGTAGATTCTCTCTGGAA
>CAZYHJ010000038.1:0-26337 GCA_964646645.1 uncultured Saprospiraceae bacterium
CATGATTCCTTAAATTTGATAAATCAATTAAATGATAGCAAGATAATTAAAGCGGAATGGGACAGTCTTTTCATTTTATATGGAGAAACCCATATCATTAAAATGGATTTAGGGCAGTATGCTGATCATCTCATCGACTTAAATGGAGAAAAAGTGGACATGAAGTTATTATATACCCACTATCTCATCTTGCAGGAGTTTTCGATTGCCGGAGAATCTGGATTATGGGCTATGCGTATTAAGGACCTTATACGAGATATTAGGAAATTAAACAAAGAGTTTGGCAATCAGATTCAGTTGGTTTTGATTAATACTGATATCCAATATTCGTTTGAATTGAACCAATAATTTATTTTGTCTTTTTTTGAATCCTTCCGATGTGCTAGACCTTTCCACTTCCCATTTTGGTTTCATGTATAGGTTTTTTACTTCACCCTATGCCTCACCATAATCCTCAGACTCTGATCCATCGTAAAATACGACCACACCCAGTTGAGGAAAATGAAGAACTTATTCTTGACCCCGAGGATCTGCATCAAGTGCACGGCAAGCCATAGTAACCAGGCAATGTAGCCCTGCGTTTTCCAGAACGGGAATTCTGCTACTGCTTTGTGACGACCGATGGTAGCCATGCTTCCCAGGTCCTTGTAATGAAAGGGTTTCATTTCCTTCCCCTTAGCTTTTGCGTTCAGGTTTTTAGCAAGTCGATTACCTTGCTGGATGGCCGGTTGCGCTACCTGCGGGTGCCCTTTGTATTCAGCTTCCTCCATATACGCTGCATCGCCTATTACATATACTCCATCCAGTCCATCGGCCTGGTTTAAAGTATTCACTTTTAATCTGCCGTCACGGGTATAACATGCATCAGGTAATCCGGTCATTCGCTGACCGGTGATACCTGCAGCCCAGATCACTTTACGGGTGTAAAGCTTGCGACTATCGCTGAGTGTGATTTCATTTCCGTCATAATTGGTCACACGTACATCGGTGAGCACATTGACTCCAAGATCTTCCAGGTATTTTCGCGCCTTGACAGATGCTTTTTCAGAGAAGGTATTAAGCACTTTGGGACCTGCCTGGATGAGGTAGATATCCATCTCTTCCGCATGGAGCTCAGGATACTCCCGGTGAAGAATGTACTTTTTAAATTCAGCAAACGATCCCGCCAGTTCCACGCCCGTAGGACCACCTCCGACGATGACCAAATCCAATAGCCCCTGACGTGGCTCGAATTCACGGATGGTAAGCGCTTTTTCAAGGTCAGCCAGAATAGCGTTTCGTAGAAATAATGCATCTGATACCGATTTCAAGGAATAAGTATGTTTTTCAATATCCTTATTGCCATAATAATTGGTCGTTACCCCAGTCGCCAGCACCAATATGTCATAGTTCACCCGTCCTTCATTAGTCATCAGGTATTTCTCTTCCGGATGCACCGATTCAATTTCCGCAATACGGATGTGGGTGTTTTTCCTGCGCCCAAAGAGTTTGCGGAGCGGAAATGCTATAGAACTGGGTTCAATCCCGGACATTGCTACCTGGTAGAGCAGAGGTTGAAACTGATGAAAGTTGTTACGATCGATCAGCACTACCTGGTAATCTTTGATCGAAAGTTTCCGGGCGAGCATGAGTCCTCCAAATCCGGCGCCAACGATGACGACACGGGGTAGAGAGGTTTCGGGAAGGTTGATGGGCATGGTGTGTAGGATATAAGACTTGCAAAGTTAAGGCAAGCAAATTACATGGCTTAACCCCTAATGCATCAATCAGATATTCATTGTCCTTTGTTCCATAACCGATACAATACAATCAATGCAATAATTCCAACGATTGAGGTATAGATCAGTTTATTGTACTTCGCGAGCCATTCCGGCAGGTAGATATCAAAATTGTGGCGGGTAGAGTCTGAGTATCGCCTGGCCATGACCGTCAGTGGACAGTATAATCTAAAAGCCGCAAGCGTCAGCCCTTCCAGAAAAATGAGGGAAAATCCCAGCCACAACCAGATATCAAGGCGATTTGTAATGGCGGCATAAAGCATGTAGAAAATCACAATGTTGAAGAAGATCCATATAGCCGTATGGATGATCTTAATACGTTTTAGTTTTTGTGCATTAGTCATGCTTTGCGTCCGAGTGCATCAATATTTTCAAACATGATATTATGCTGCCTCCGAATAAACTTTTCCATAAACCTCCTGATAGGCAAAGGACTTTTAATGTTTACCTCCTCCTCAACGATGGTGCCATGGTTGCCCGGTTTAACCACATACAACATTTCAATTTTTGTATGTTTCCTGACTACAGCAGCTATATCCACATTACGCTGTATGGAATCTGATTTCACCACAGCTTCATAGGTAAAGGAAAATTGGAAAAGACTAAACTTCATTTTTTCAAAAACCTTGTAACGTTGATCCCCCAATGGCTCCATTTTGTAAACTACAGGATGCACTTTGACAAACAGCTCAGGCTGACTTAAATATCGAAATACCGCTTGCGGATCAGCAGTCAGGCTAAAGGTAAGTTTCATGCCTAATGAGGTTTGTGAAGGTTTGTCTTAGGGTATAAAATTATTTAAAATTTATCCCCGGATCAATGCTCAAACCCTACAGACTCACCAGCTCCTGCTTGTTGAGCATTCACGACTGATGAAATAGTTATACTGTCGCTTCGATAGTGCAGAAAAGCAATAACGCGGGCATTGTTTTTATGAATGAGTGCAGGGAACTCAAAAATATAAGACCCCAGGGAATAAGATCTTAAAAGCTGCATGGCAGACAGATCAACTTCATCACCCCGGATATCAGTCAACATCCTTCTCAGCACATTGTGATTTTGGTAAGTGGGCATAGGGTTGGGAAAAGCAGTATAGGGACATCCATGGAGTGAACTGCCTGAAAAGTAGTTGTACTGATTATTGGAGATGATATTGTCTTCCACCACTACAACCGAAAGATAAAGTTGGTCTGCAGGTAAGCTATAGAATTTACCCATGACCTCGATGTCCAAATGATCATTTTGCCACTGAGACGCAATGGCAAGTTCCACAGGTGTTTGTTTTGAAAGCATGAAGTTCACAGAATCTGTAAGTCTTTTTATCTCAATGGGTGCTGCATAGTTCCGGACATATCCACGGTTGATTCGGACCGCAGGTCGGTCAAAGACCTGAAGATTGTCCTGAAGAAGATTGGTTTCAGGTATCTGCATTTCATCCTCTCCATGTACGGAATACGAAATGACAGTTTTATCCGCCAAATCCAGACTATCCAATCTGCTCCCGATCCATGGACACCATCCACAGGTGCGTGATGTAAAGTATTCAATCAACACTTTCTTATTGCGCTCCGGTGTGACGTGTATAATGATAGGTTCACTCTCGAGATCTTTGTAGATTCCTTTTATACTGTACTCGCCTGTATCCACAGGGGTAAACACATTCGAAGGGAGCTGCACCCCATTGGCGTAAAACACAGTTTTCATCGTGATATCTCCCTTTAGATCTGTTTCGGCTCCAAGGATGGCTTGTCCAAAGGCATTGAGTGGCAGGTCTCTGGAGGAGGCGGAGATATAAATAGCATTTTCGTAAGGGGTTAAATCTTTGACGGGTTCATCAAAATTATTGTTCGAACACGCAGCAAAATAGAAAGCTAGTAAAAGGATCTGGGCTTGAGTTTTCATAAATGCCTTAACGACCTATTCGGAGACCATATTGTCATTTCACTTTAGGGAGTATCTTGCAGTACCACTTCGAAATCATCACCGCGTGGTGAGTAGTTTGGAGAATGTTAATTTTTATTCATGAAGCAATTTCTTCTTCCGGTTTTATTTGTCTGCATAGGATTATCTGCATTCATGTGGAGAAGAGAGGATATAAATGATGTAATATCTGAGGACCGATTGACCATTAATCTCCCTGCCAAACCCTACACCCGGTGGTGGTGGTTTGCCACAGAGATAAAAAGGGAAGATATCAGCTACCAGCTGGATTGGTTTAAGCGAATGAATTTCGGCGGTGTGGAGATCGCCTGGGTGTATCCACTGTATCGCTATCAACAGATGTATGCGCAAAAGTATGGCAGACATTATCCTAAAGACACAACGGCCCAGGAATGGCTGAGTCCCGAGTGGAGTGAAATGGTTGCTTTCACAAAGCAATATGCCGATTCCATAGGCTTGGGTTGTGATTTTACCTTTGGCAGCGCATGGCCGGTGGCTGGAAGTAATATTGATAAGGGACACCGGACACAGATCTATGGTGATAGTTCTTTTCAGCAACTCCTGACCTTCGCCTGGACCTGGCCCGACACTCAGTATGTCATCAATCACCTGGACAGCAATGCCTTTGAATTGTTTGCGAAACCGGTCAGTGATGCGTTAACAGAAGCACTGAAAGGATCTACATCCGCACTATTCACCGATTCCTGGGAGATTAAGTTAAACGCGAAGAATAAAATATGGACGAATGGTTTCGAAGAAAAATTTCAGGAACGATTCGGATATGATATTCTTCCGTTCATGGAGGCAGGTCTTGATTCGTTCCCGGATGTTCGTTACGATTATATGATGTTGATGCATGATTATGTCCTGGACGGTTTTTATAAGCCATATGTTAATCAGTGCCGTGCGCTTGGCGCATTATCCCGGGTGCAATGTCTTTCTTCCCCAACAGATGTGATGACCACCTATAGTCTCGTCGATATTCCTGAAACGGAAGCCATGCTCAACAATCCGAATTATTCCAGGATCGTTAGTTCAACCGCGTGTCTTTCTTCAAAACCCATAGTCTCCAGCGAGACCTTCACCTGTATGTATGGTTTTCCGGCGACGTATCTGCGACAGGAACAAACAGCTGATTTAAAACTGGTGGCCGATGCCCTTTTTGCACAAGGGGTTAATCATCATGTTTACCATGGTTCTCCATATAATCCAAAGGGATCGGATACCATCGATTTTTTTGCGACCACGTACTTCGGACCGGGCGGAAGCCTTGAGCCTGAGTTGCCGGCCTTTAATGCATACATTGAAAGGGTTTCATCCTATATGCGACAAGGGGTGAGCTATTCCGATGTGGCTGTATACATCCCTTTTGAAGATGCAGTGATGAAAGGTGCTTATCCACCCGAACGACAAAGGGTATGGGTGTGGGGAGAGTATGAAATGCGCTATGTCCATCCCCCTGCGGAATTGGAAGGGTATCAACCACTGTGGATCAACAGGCATTTTCTTGAGCTGGCAAAAGTAAAGAAGGGAAAACTGGTTGTAGGTGATGCCAGCTTTTCTGCTTTGTATATCGATGTTGCGTATTTGGATATCAGAGCCTTGTTGCGCATTTATGAATTGGCCAAGGCAGGAATTCCCATTTGCATCAAACAGGCTCCAATTCAACCAGGATACGTTAAGGATGAAGATTACCTCGCCATGCTAAGGGCACTCTATGCCTTACCTAACGTCACGGATGAATTTGAAAAAACCATTAAACATCCACCGCTCATTCAAGGAGATAGTCTTCCCGACTATTGGTGCAGGCAAGATATGGATGGTTCATTGCTCATCTTCTTTGCTCAGCCGAAAGCCAGGGAACTTGCATATCCTCTTTATTCCGGACAATCCTACATGAAGGAAGATGACTCCCGCGATGTTACGTTCAATCTTGGAGGTAAAACCATAAAGAAGAGGATTGTCTTCAAACCCTATCAGTCAGTGCTGCTTCGATTGCTGCCCAACGGCAAAATAGAGCCTAAGGATATCACTTTTGTTCCTGAAGATCCGGTGATTCGCCCCCGCGAAGCACAGAAGATGTATTTTTAGGAGTATGAAATTTATTTTCAGAGTCACAATCCTTTTGCTATTCATTGCACCTGCTATCACCAGTGGACAGGATTTCAATATCATGGACTTTGGTGCTGTACCCGATGGTCGTACCCTCAATTCACGAGCCATACAATCAGCCATAGATGCAGCGCATAGTAAAGGTGGCGGTCGTGTAATTGTGCCTGGAGGTAAATTTCTGACAGGAGCGTTGGTGGTAAAATCAGGCGTTGAAATAATGTTGGAGAAGAAGGCCGTCCTTTTAGGTAGTACTAAGCCTGATGATTATTTCAAACTCAACAGGTGGCTGGCATTGATCATGGCCGATGGACAGGAACGTATTTCAATTACCGGGCAGGGAGTGATCGATGGACAGGGTAGGGCATTGGCTTTGCATATTGACAGTCTCTTTTATGCAGGTCTGATCGATAGTGCCCATTACAATTTTGTCGAAATGCGCCCCATGCACTACATCCGCCCTCAGTTGATTGAGTTTGTGGGATGTAAGGATATCAAAATTGTTGGAGTAACCTTTATGAATGCTGCTTGTTGGGTCCAGACATATGATCAATGCAGGGATATCGTCATCGAAGACATCCGTGTAGAAAGTGATGCCTACTGGAACAATGATGGCATCGACATTCAGGATTGCACGAACGTGCGGATCTCCGATTGTTTTGTCAATGCTGCGGATGATGGCATTTGCTTAAAATCGCAATCACGTGATTACCTCTGTGATGGCATCATCATCGAGCGCTGCACGGTACGATCCAGCGCCAGTGCCGTCAAGTTTGGAACGGTATCTCATGGCGGCTTTAAGAACGTCACTATAAGAGATATCAAGGTTTATGATACATTCCGTTCCGCGATCGCCATTGAATGTGTGGATGGAGGGATCCTGGAAAATGTATTGGTAGAGAATATTGAAGCAAAGAATACAGGTAACGCCATTTTTATCCGATTAGGAAAAAGAAACAAAACCGGCCCTCCTGGCATACTCCGGAATGTGACGATTCGTAATCTGAAAGCAGAGATTGCCTTTGAGCGGCCCGATTATGCCTACGATATCCGCGGGCCTGAATTGCCATTCTTTCACAACACATTTCCAGCATCTATCACAGGGATACCGGGAGCCATGGTAGAAAATATTACGCTCCAGGATATCGAGATCATCTACCCTGGGAGAGGAAACCCCGGATTAGCAAATCTCCCGGTTACCGCACTTGATCGTGTGCCCGAGAAAGAAAGTGCCTATCCCGAGTTTTCCATGTTTGGGGAGTTGCCGGCATGGGGGTTTTATGTGCGACATGTGCGAGGATTAAAAATGAAAAGTGTTAAAGTGACTGCTGAGCACGCTGATTATCGTCCAGCATTAGTCTTAGATGATGTGCTTGATTCAAGTCTTCAACAGATTGAAATCAACGGTGACCAAAAGGCATATCCTGTTATTATAGCCAGATCTCCACAGATTCAGGTAAATGCAAATGTTCCTCACAGGCAGCTGTAATCATTGAAATGGATATAAAAAAGGTAATCTATCTGTTCATTTTTCTCTTCAGCGTAGGATGTGGAAGATCAGACCACAACCATCCATTGGAAGAGATAAATCAGGGAGCGGTCACCGCATTTGTTGATAGTGATGATACACTGGTTGCAGGTGGTCTCTTATTGACGAAGTATCAGGGATTGGATGATTTCAAAAAGGATATTGAAATTATATTCAAATGCCCGCCGGAGGATTCAGTGACAAAGGAAAGCCACCGGGGGGTCAGACTCATTCAGCAATACAAAGGAAGAACAATCGTGAGTGAGTTAAATCCAGGTGTATCTGAAGAGGATTTCGTGCGCGCCCGCGATGGCAGTTTGTGGGATAAAGCCAGCATGGCTATGAAATCTCCTTATGCTTTGGTTCAACGCAATAATCTGGTGACGATTGAAATTTTGGGCCGCAGGCGTTACCGGATGTTTGGGGAAGGGGATATCGCTTTTTATGATCTTGCCCTGGCGATGAACAGTCAGATCGTACCTGCTGATACCCTCAGGCTTGAACTTGACGATATGGGAGAGAAGGGATTTATCAATACGTTCAATCATGTCACGGCGCAGGTGTTCATGACATTATTGTATAATGAACGATTGGCAGATTTTGTGGCGGATGTGCACGAAAGGAAAACCATGCCTGAACTGATTAGCGGACGATTTACAGAAAAACAATTGGCAGATTTAAAAAACGGACCGGTGGACAATTATGTGGATATGCTGAATAATGAGTGGGGCCAGGAAATCGGAAAGTATCTCAAAGCCAAGTATCGGATTGCGCCTGAAACGGCATGGACACCGGATTTGCTTGCCGCCGTATTAAATGATATTTTAATTTTTCAAAGCAGAGCCTTTGAAATCGGGTTTGTTCCTTTCACCACCTCAGATGATGTTGTTGTCCGGTTTACCCATAAATTGAACACTGTATTGACTGAGGTCTCCGATTTGCAACGTCGATTTTATTGAACTCAATACATCACTTCTGTTTTTTCGGTTCCAGGCGAAGAAAAATTTGACCACCATACTCGCGCTCCTCAATTTGGTATTGAAAAGGTAGTGAATCGAAACCCGATACATTCCATGTCTTAAGTTGATCAAACCACATTGGAGAGGCTACAAGTGCCACTAACATATTTGCTCCGGCCAGACTGCAGTTATTTAATCGGGTATCTACAAGATTGGCCTCTGCTAAAATGGAAGAATCTAAAACCGCTCCGTTCAAATGGGCATTCCGAAAACTTGTACCTGTCAGATCGGCACTGACAAATTGGGCGTCATTGAAAAATGCATCTTCTGCTGAAGCCCACTGCATGACTACATCGTTCAGGTTGGCTTTACGGGCTTGTGCCGCCTTCAAATTGGCACCACTTAAAAGCGCGCCACTTAAATTGCCGCTATTGATATCGGACCATTGCAAGTCAGCTCTTTTAAGATCAGCTCCCTGAAGATCAATGCCTGCCATATGTGCTCCCCATAAATTGGCAAAGTCCAGTTTGGCCTCACGCAGATCCGCATGTTGAAGATGAGCACCCTGCAGATCCGCATATTGCAAATCTACTCCCGGCAGATATGCATCTCTTAAGTCCGCACCCCTGAGGTCCGAATATGAAAATGTTGCTTCTTTAAAAATTCGCCGAAGTGTATTCGTATCAAGCTCTAATTTGGAAATAACCATCAAAATCTGTCCTCGTTCAGGGCTGAGTAATTTTTCTGTGAGGCTATCCCCGGTAACCGAAGGGTAAGGATGAGCGGAATAGCAGAAGGCAGCAATTTGCGCGATGGTTTTATTATCAAGCGTCCCAGAAGGGAGTTGATTCAAATCGTCATGTACCATGGTCAGCAAACTGCCCATCCACCCCGCCAGATGAATTTGACGGAGTGAATCGATAATAGCTGACTGCAGCTTGATCTGTTGATGAAGCGTTCTTTTAATACCTTCTTCCTGCTTTTGTATTGGAACAAACAGGAAGAAATAGCCAATGACCCCAGTGATCAACAACCCTGTCATTATCCCTATGCTGAATGGACGAGGAAGTTTCATATGGAGTGTATTTAGAGCGCTGGATTTACGGGTATGAATCAGGTTTTGTCAATATAGCATTGCAGAAGGTACAAACATATCTATTGGTTGGTGCATATTCGCTGTACAGGTCGTGAATTTTAAGGGATGGTGCACCTTTCACAATAGCCATCTATTCTTTGGATTCTTCCATGATTTCAAGTCCGGACGACATCCAATGATCTATGCGCAATCCGGGACGTTCCTTCTTCATATTTTCCACGAACCCTTCTTTGAATTCATAGTTATTAGTGTACACGTAGGTAAGGGACCCAAGGCTTTCTATAATAGATTCGAGGTCGGATATTTTTTTGCAATCACTTACCTTCAACTCAGTTAAGTATTGCATGCCGTCTAACCAATCAGGAAGTAATGCAAGTGAGTCACACGATAACACCTCAAGTGATTTTAAGGTCTTCGTTTTACGAAGGCTCTCTGGAAGGTGCGTCTTATTAAAGCGATTAAAGGAGATCGATTCCAGTTTTTTATATTTTGACAAGTCTTGATCCTGGTCCTCCCCGGTGATCACCAGATGACGGATATCGGTGGGTTTATAATCTAATGTTGAGGCAATGGATCTGAAAATCCGGTCTCCAACCGGAGTGCGGTACAGCACATTCCCTTTGAAATCTGTCAGAGAAACTAATTTTCGTTCAAAGCTGTAATCAGGATCCACTTCAATGAACCGATCACCCACTACACCACCAATCACTTTATTGGTGGAACCCACTTGTGTCTTGGTGGCGCAATTAAAGACGACATAGGATTGTGTCCGGCTGACGGTATCAATCAGCAACCCGCCAAGGAAATCAGATTGTAAAAAATCAACGATCAGTACCTCTTGAGGCTTTAAAGGCAAGGACACAGGTTCCAAATTATAATGAACTAAATTATTGAAATAGGTGCCGTTGTCAAGGAAAACCATATCATCACTGAATCCTTTTATGCCAAGCAACACATCCGTTTTGGCTATAAGATTACCGGAAGTGTCAACGAGATAAAACATGTCCTCATGCGAGAGGACGATAAGGGACCTGGTAACCTTATAAATATTTGTCTGACGTTTTCCGGTCACTTTATCGGGCTCGATCATGACCTTCTCTTCAGCATTCATGAGTACACTTGCATATCCATGTTTGCTGTTGTACTGAGCAATGCTGTATTGACTGGCTGTACGTTTTATTTTATAAATCTTGGCATTGATCTCCTCAGGTAATGGGGTGTACGTATCTGTATTTGCATTTAGTTTCACCCATGGACCCTTGGCATCCACGAGTTGAGCATAACCGAACCCTTGTATTATCGCTGATCCTTGCCAAAAACGGATGCCCTGGAATAGTTCCTTCCCCTTCTGATCGATGTAAATAATCATGTGGCTGCCCCGTTTGTTGGGGATGGGTTCATAGGCACGATGGATGCCATCTGATGGATTTGTAAGCGCAGCATATTTGGTGCCTAAGGATAATGCTATTTCACCCTTTTGATTATAAAGTGTCCAGTTATCCCCTGATTTCACAGGCAGTAATCCATCGCTGAAATCAAAAGATACATAGGAGTGAAATAGATCAAGACTTTTGAACGCATTGTGGCTGGCATCATCAGTTTTTGGAAAATCTCCAGGAGGAAAAGTGGCTAGCACCTGGCCATCCATGCCGATCATCCTTGTCTGGCCACCGGCGATTTGCATGTCAAGCAAAACAATGGTTGAATTAGTTTGACTCTTTAAATTATTGAATAAGCAGGAGAATATCAAAATGGATACTACAGTCCGAAGCATATTGAATTTATTATTGTGGATTACGTTTTTTGATATATGCAGCAATGCCATTTTCCATGCAGAGCAGATCAATGAAACTTGATTTGAGGTATGGGAAATGAATAGCAAGTGTGGACAGCCTATTCTACACCAGATTGTCGACCTGCATTGTAACTGATCATCCAGTTAATGCCAAAGCGATCAGTCAGCATACCATAGTAATCCCCCCAAAAAGTAGCGTTCATCGGCATGATGACCTGTCCACCAGGGGATAGTCCGCCAAAGAAGTGATCCGCTTTGTCCTTACTGTCGGTATTAATGGAAATGGAAAAATTATTTCCCTGCGAAAATCGCGAAGCCCATTCTCCTCCGGTATCGCTCCCCATCAACATCGTTTCCTTGCTGACCGGAAGTGAAATATGCATGATCCGGTCCAGTTCAGTTTCCGGCATCGTCATTCCCGCATCCTGAGGCATATCCCTGAAAGTGCCGACATAAGGGAATTCACCGCCAAAGACGGATTTGTAAAAATCAAAGGCTTCTTTACAGTTGCCATTAAAGGTGAGATAAACATTTACAGTGGTCATGATGATTGGTTTATGTTGTAAAATAACAACATTCTGCCATCATTCCACGCGCGTCTCCATCCTGTACCCTACGCCATGCACGGCCACAATAGATATTGTCGGATCAGGGGAAAGTTTTTTTCGAAGACGAGAGATAAACATATCTATACTTCTGCTCACCTGTATGCCTTCATCTCCCCATACCTCATTCAAGATAAAATCCCGTTCCAGGACCTGGTCAGGATGGCTCGCTAACAGCTTAAGCAGTTTAGCCTCCCGATACGTCAATGAAACGCGTTGACCACCGCACTCAAGCCATTGACCGGACATGTTTATTTTTGATTGCCCAAATACAATCCATCCTTGTTCTTCCGAAGAAGAAGAAGGATCCAAAGGTGGTTCGGATTTACGGTACCATATCAATGCTCCTGAGCCGGTCACCAGGGTAAGCAACAATAGCAGACTCGTGCTCGCCCAAAATGTTTTTCTTGTTGCATAGGGCATAAACGTCACTTCGATATAATGACAGCCTTCAGGTTCCTCCCGACCCATACAGGGTACGGTACTGTCCTGCACAAAATCTTTTTGAAAAAATCCAAGATCAAGTTTATGGTTATCACATCGCTTGACGGCCACCTGGTATGTAGCTTCGATATCGTAGCGTACCACAGCTTCCTGCAGTGCCCCCGGAAGGGAATCATATTCGAATCGTTGCTCCATCAGGATCTTCCATGAGAATTCACCGGATCGTTCGATAGCAGGTATTCGACTCACACTGTCTCCCGAGGCGCGCAGCAATTGATCGGCCATGCGCCTCAGGGCCAGGTTGATTTTTTCCTCTTCCAAAGGAGCTGTTTGTCCAAACAGGCTTGTGCCATCCCCTCCGCACATCATCAGGAATACACTAAGAAATAAAGTAAATGGAACGCGTTTGCAAACAGCCTGCATATTCATATGGACTTAACAACCCTCAATGTAAAGAATGAAAATTTTTTGATCAGCTTCTGTTGTTTTGAGAAATCCACCCCGGTTGGAAGGAAGCTTGATCACAGGCTCCCATGTCTTCCCCTGGTCAGCGGACTTATATAGACCATCACCACCGCTACCAAACAGATAGTTCCCTATTTGGCGCAATTCATACGTTTGCCCCAATGCGCCAGGTAGTTCATAGGGAAATGATTCCCAGGTCTTTCCATCATCCGTAGATTGGAAGACCATATTGGGAGTCCTTATTCCGGCAATTTCCTGCCCTTCAACAATGGTAATCCAACGATCGCCAATGTGATTAATAAAAAAGGGATGACCAACCGCCACAGTATTGCGGGACCAGGTCGCGCCTCCGTCTTCAGATCGATACAATCCATTTTTCCCACAGGCGATGACGATGTTATGATGTTCTGCCAGCCGGTCAACAGAAACGGAGGTTAAGGTTTGCTTCCAGCTTTTGCCATGATCGGTCGTTTGATAAATACCAGATCCGGTGCCGATGACTATTTCTCCGGCATCTCTTTCCAATACAGCCTGCACATTTTTATCCTTCAGCTTCGAGTGCATCGGCACCCATGAACCAGAGATAGGATCGTATTGGTAAAAACCATTCCATAAGCTAATGGCATAGGGCCCGATTTTGCCAGGGATAATTCCGATGATTTCATTTTGATCCTGGAGTTCTTTTTCCCACTTAATAACAGGCAGCAGGGGAGCACCGCGATATATGCCTTTAGTTGAACCCATGAAATACTCATCATTTACGGCATTAAAGCTGATCGGCCTGACCTTGGCAGGTATGGAAGCCCCCATTTCCATCCACGTTTGTCCCAGGTCGGATGACATCATGATAGGACTCGTCATGGTAGCCACCGGTGGATCTAAATGCATTGGCTTACATCCCAGGGGTGCAGGGGTGACCATGAATGCCAGGAGCGCTTGAAGAATAAAAATGAGTGTTGACATAAGAAATTGGTTTAGATGAAAGAATGGCAGAAAAATAAAAGCTCCGCCATGTCAACATCGTCTCCGGGTAGTAAAACTATGTAACAGACTTGTAAAAGGATGTCTTAAGATTGATTATGAGCCAGATAGGTCCGGTATTCTCTTTTGAAAAGCAGGTAGGAAGAGATAAAAATGGTGAGTAAAATGAGCCCATAAATCACAAATAAGGGTCTTCCAACCCAATTCCTGAATGTGTCATAGAAGGGAACCTGGTAAAATTGACATAGATTATGGATGGTCGCCAGGAAACTGCCAATGATAATGGTGATCGTCAAAACATATCCGGCATGTGCCAGCGAGACGGGTCTGTTTATGGGCATCCGGTAAAATAAACGGTAAAATTGGTCCGGCCGGTCAAAGTACCAAATGGAGATCATCTCCTTAAAATTGGAAGGCACAGGACTGAATTCTTTTGGTACGGAGTGCCGGAAATAGTATTTGGCCAGGAGAAGGAGTACCAACGCAATCACGATCACATTGGCGATAATCAATCCATTCCAGCCCACGCCGAAAAGCTGGGTCAGGGGATTCATTTCGCCCTCAAGCCCATTTTCCTGAAAGATCCAAAGACTTGTAGAGTAAAAGTCGCACCCTCTGGAAAATAGAAGTAAACCCGATAGCAGCAGGAATTTCACAGTCTTCATGGATTGATATTTATGACGTTAAATTGATAGTTAAACGTATCCCTCCCGCCTTGAATTATCTTCAGGGCCCGGACCATTTTTCCAAATTCGGTATCCGTCCATTGCGTAAAATTTACATCAATCGGCTGACTGGTATCTGCAGGATTGAGCGTTTTAATGCGGGTGATCAATTTGGCTTGCTTGTCGTAATGGAGACTGACCGGGTTGCCGATTCCATCTTTAGCGGAATAAAGGGAGAGCTTATCATTCGTTTGTTGATCAAACCGGATATCCGTTAAGCAAAGATCTGGTCGGGTCTGCATCAAATGAAAGGCGTGACCACGAATGATCTCCATCGCTTCCACTGGCAGCGTGTCTAAAATAGAACCTTGTGGGCTGATGACATATCCTGTTTTGTCCATGGAGACCCGGGCATAGAAAGGATCGTCTTTAAAGGAGTACTCCTGACCAAAGAAAATATTTCCAAGGGTATCTGCTTCCACCGTTGTCGAAAACCTTCCTTTTGGACCAATGCAGGAGGCAGTGGCGGATATTTTTTGTATCTGCTTATAAGCAGGATCAAGTTCCAGTCTATTAACAACTGATTTTTTACCCTGACAGGAGAACAGACCTGTAAAGAGTATACATTGCACCTGAGCAATCATTAGTATTGAATTAAACCGCATATTTATCTAACGACTATCTGGTGCTGAAATGATGCCTTGATGACAGTCATGATTCTTATGTTCGTAAAACCCGTGTATTTCGGCCTCTATTGATCGCTGGCCACCACGAAATACAGAACTCTAAAATAAGGAGAGGCAAAACCCAGCTCAGCCACTCATACGTGGTGTCCTTGATCTCGTCATTTTCAATAAAGAAGAACAGGTTGTGGTTATAAACAAGGTCAGAAAGTATACGAATCGTGATAAACGTCATGGCCAGGGTATAACTCCGGATCATAAAAAGCCGGTGTACTTCGGTGTTTCCTCTTCTGATGGCTAGCCAGGCGGAAAGGGTCATAAAGAACCATAACACGGAAAGGAAGATCAGCGGTACAATAGATCCATCAAATTCGATGGTTATCCCCAATATAAATGCAGTAATGGCACCCAACAGGCTCCCGGCGATATAAATTTTTCCCATTAACCGATGCCATCGGATATGATTATTTCTGAACCAGCTCCAAAATTGAAAGGGGCCCAAAACCAGCGGGGCCAGGGCTGCAATCAAATGAAAGACATAAAAAAATTGTTTATCCCAGAAAGTGTCTCCAATGCCTTCTTTATAAAATCTGAAATTGATCGCCCGGTATAGATAATATGCACTCAGCACCAGGATGGCGCACCAAAAAATTGAAACAAGGAAGGAATATCTTTTAGATGTTTTGGACATATGCTATTCTTGTAGTGGCTTGCTTTGTAGATTCCAATCAACCGGATGGCTATAAATTGACCGGATTAAATCATTTACTGACAATTGGTGAGTTCAATTTCATTGCAGTCATCGTAATAATGATAACAATCCCAGGCCATACCCGAATAGCATCGCAACGAAAGGTCGGCTGAAGAAACATCCACGATGCCACATGGGAAGTTGCAGGTCTCACCGGCATAAGTCACTGTAGTGCCATCGATGGATTCAGCAGTAATCGAAAAGGAGTACAAGCCCTGGAGTAGTTTGCCATTTACATGGCCATCCCATCCGTAATGTTTATCATTAGGTGGTGTATGGTGTGTCTCGAAGACAACGTCCCCTCTGAAGTCTGAAATGACAAAATCAAGAATTTGACTGATCGAGTCTCCCCGGGGAAACAACCGGTCATCAACCCCATCCTGGTTTGGCGTAAAAATATTTGGCACAAACAACCGGCCTAAGCCAAAGGTGACATCAAGTGCATCTTTTTCACAACACCCCGATAAGTTTCCTGGGCCGGTATCAGCACAGCTCCAAAAGAAGAACACCATTATAACAGATAATAGATAATATTTGACGTTCATTTGATGACTTTTATGAAAGATAGGAATTTAAATGTGCCGGATTAATATTGTCCGATAAAACCCCTTCGCTCCTGTTGTGCACATTTCACGAAATGCCTTTCCTGTGGACAATTCACGAATAGTCCCTACAGATAATTTGCCCATTGCCTTTTCCGCCATTTTGCCCCTTTCCCCTTGCTCCCTTCCGCCCTTTTTCCTATCTTTCTCATTCATCAAAACAACGCCACCATGGATTTTATTTCTACCCTTTGGATGCCGATTCTCCTTTCGGCCGTTTTTGTGTTTATCGCCAGTTCGATCATACACATGTTCCTGGGCTATCATGCCGGTGATTATAAGCCTTTACCCGATGAAGACCGGAAAATGGATGCACTTCGGGATCTCAATATTCCTCCCGGCCATTATGCCCTTCCTAAAGCAGGAAGCATGAAGGAGTTTAATTCCGAATCGTTTCAGGCCAGGATAAAAAAGGGCCCTGTGATGTTTCTGCATGTTCGCCAGCCTGGTGCAGGCATGGGCAAGAACCTGGTGCAATGGTTTATCTATTGTATTGTCGTCAGCTTTTTTGCGGCGTATATCGGTTCACACACACTGGCCGCAGGAGCAGACTATCTGGTCGTTCACCGTGTGATTGGTGCAGCTGCATTTATGGGGTACGGTCTGGGAATTTTCCAGGATGCCATATGGGATGGACGCGGATGGAGATCCGCCTGGGTAGGCGCTTTCGACGCTTTGGTTTTTGCGTTTGTGACCGGCGGAACGTTTGGATGGCTGTGGCCATCGTAATGAATAGTAGTTGAGTGATGAGGAAACTCCGGACAGATTTCCTCATCACTCTCCTTTATCTGATGGATTTTATCAGTTTTTTCCAGATACCATCCCCGACAGCCGCATAAAGGAAATAGCATCCGTCAGCAACATGGGATAGGTCTATCATACACTGATCATACAGATCACCCTCAAACACGATTTTACCATTTACATCAGTAATATATCCAGACACATTTTCATGGACATCGCCCATTCGAATATAGAGTGTTTGCTTAAATGGGTTGGGATCAATAAAGAGCATTTCAGTTTTTAATACAGGGTCTACGGCAGACATCATGTCCTCGATGATCCTTATCCCATAGTCCTCTACTTCACCCAGATTTGATGTGCCACATGGTGTTGCATTCGGGCCAAAGGAAGTATCATGAAGCCTGAAGCGCATGAGGGTAAAATCCTCCCGCACATCTTCCAGCGGTGTCACTTCAAAGGTGTACACAGGTACAAAGCCGGGACCGGAATTAAACACCTCCTCTCCGTTGTCTTCAAAATCACCATCACGGTTATAATCAATCCACACCAGTAAAGCATTGGTATTGTGCGGCGAACTATTTTGTACAGATACTGCGAAAGGCACACCTGCAGTGGCTTCGTGCACAAGTCCGGAATGGTCTTCATATCCACCTGTACCTTTAGCAGAACTTCTATCGATCGTGCCCATGATAACTCTACTGATGTGTTCTGAAGAAAGATGCGTTGAGCTTGACGCACAATACACTACTTCAATCAATCGATTGCTGTCTGGGGCGGTGATTTCAGGGATCAGCGTAGAATCGATATAAAAGGAATCACATACCGCATCCAGCACATGACCCTCATTGGCAGTTTGCGGTAGATCATATGTGAGCCAGAAATGGTTGATCCCATTTCCCAACCCAAAAGGTCCGTGAATAACAAAAGTGCCATTGGGCTGTTGAATGATCTCTCCGACAGGTGTTGAAGGGATAAATCCATTGACGTTACCAGTGTAAAACAATCTTGCTGCTGAAATATCCTCAAAAGGCGAGGTCGACCCAGTGGTGGAGAAATGAAAGGATTGAACCTGTAAAGGGTTTAGATCTCCGGACGTTTGGATTTCCAATTTGAGGATGGGTTGATTGAAAAATCCTGGTTTAATGGGATCAAATGTTGGGTGGCTTGTGGTCGCAGCAATAAAAGACATCGGACTTGAGTCAAATGCCATCCGCGTTTCCCACATCCCACGTCCATATGTACCTGCGCGCAGCAGGGACTGAGCAGGATCAGAATCATAATAGATTTCCAAATCCATAACAATGACATTGGGAAGCCCGTTTTTATAGGGGGTCCATGGTGCGTCACCATGTTTGTAGTATACCCCTAATTCAGTTCCGGCGTACAAGGCAATGACCTCTTCCACCTGAATGTTCTGTACCACACAATAAATCGGGATAGGAGGAATACCCTCTGAAATGTCTGTCCAGGAATTGCCCCCATCTTTGGATTCGAATATGCCGGGAGAAAAGAAACTGGAAGAAGTAATCCAGACTACGTCAGGATTATCATGCTGTACTACAACTCTGGAGATGGAATTGCTTTGATTGGGTAACAAGCCCTCTACTTCCACAAAAGGTTCGCCTCCAGTGGTGGATCGATAGATCTCATATGGTCCTGCGGCATAAATAATGTTTGGATCAGATGGCGCCACAGCTATCGTTCTGAATTTTCCAGACTCATTTACAGAAGACACCTGAGCCCATGAATCACCATTGTTAGTCGTTTTCCAAATTTCTCTAAATCCTCCATATATAGTTTGCGGATTTGATGGATCCACTGCGTATGGGGTCAGCCAGTCCCCTTCGCCCGCTGCATTGGGTTTAATATAGCGGCTACTCATCCATCGGTTAAGCGTTCGGAACAAGCTGCCGTATTGCGTGGTGTGAAATTGAATATCGGCATTGCCTGGATCAATGAAACATTCCATTCCATCTGCGCCGCCAACATCTGTCCAGGAAGAGGGTGTAGTCATTTTTGTCCCATTGTCCTGCAGGCCGGCCAACACATAGTCCTTTTCACTGGCTGAGTGACCAATTCTATACATCTGGCTAATGGCCATTCCTGAAGTAATATCGACCCAATGATTTCCATGGTCATCTGAGCGATAAATACCTCCGTCGTTTCCTTCAAACAACACTCCATCAGGACGATAGGTTAAGCCATGTTTGTCCGCATGAGCATAGTCAGCCTGAGCTATCTGACCAGAGAAATTTGATAACAACCATGTCGTGCCTCCATCTTCAGAACGCCAGGTATTAATCCCTCCGACAAATATAATTTGCGCATTTTGGGGTGATGCCGCAATGGCGAGGTCATAGTATCCTTGTCCGCCGGTTCCCTTTCCATTGGCATTCCAGTGTAACAGATTGAGTGTATCTCCGGCAAGGGTTTGCGTAAAGGTGACACCGCTGTCCTCAGACCGGAATACGCCTTTCAGGCCGCCTGTTGACATCACCGCATACAACCAATCCGGTTGAGCAGGACTAACAGCCAGCTCAGTACGTCCGGCCTGTATCTGCAGCAGTACGAGATTCCAGGATTGTCCATCATTAGTGCTCCGGTAGATCTGCCCATTGGTCGTGGAGCCATATATGATCTGTGGATTGGAAGGATGCCATTCCATGTCCATAAAGACACGGTCCGTCAATTGTTCATCCCAGTTGATTCCTCCATCTGAGGTTTTGAACACGCCATCACCAGTAGCTGCGATCATGATGTTTGCATTTTCGGGATGTCGGAGTAAACGATTGATGAATTTTGCTTCTTTTAATGGATAGTTCAGCCCAGTAGAAGACCAGCTTTCTCCCTCATCATGACTGACCAGCACTCCAACACTTTTGTTGTCGTAGGAGTCACGATCTCCTGTTGCGATGAAAATGGTTTTGTCTTCCTCATACGTTGGTGAAATGATAATATCAGAAATGCCAAGCGATTCATTCTGATCCGTAAGACATCGCCATGTCTGCCCGTTATCAGGAGTGACCCAAAGCCCGCCTGATGCGGCACCTGCCCAAAAAATATTTTGATCGGAAGGATGAAAAGCAATACAATTGATACGACCCACTCCTCCGAAATCGTCATCCGGAGAAAAGGGTCCCATAGATGTCCAGGCAGAATTGTTGGTTTGTCTTACCGAAGGATGTGTTCGCTCATATTCCCTCACCACATCCATTGCGCTTCGATCAGGCAATCGGCCCGTCAAATGATCGGCCTTTAATTTCATAAGGTATTCCCAACGACGAAATTGCTTCCACCCCGCAGCTTTTTGCTTGTTGCCTGCTACTGTAAAATAGCCATCCGTTACATTAAATGAGGCCCAGTATTTTTCAAAGGCTTGCTGATAATCAAACAGGGTCAAGTCTTGCTTGGATTTACCGGAAGGGAGGGAATCCAGCCATGATTGGGCATCACATATGCAAGGGGTACAACAAAGTACTACAATGAATGTTAAGGCTTTCATCTTCAAAAAAAGACAGGCTTGTAAAAGAGGGAACGCAACGAAGATACTTTTTCCTTTTACTTCTGGCATAAACGACCAGGTCTGTAATTAAGAAATGTCATCTGGCAGATATTATTTTTACTTAGGGATTCTGTTGCGCCAATACCAAACCAGAAAAACAAGGTTTAAGCTTAGGGTTAGGATATTAACATATCTCGCAAACGGAGGCGCTCCGTCCGGCCATAGTTGGCCCAACAATAGTATAGCGTTGAGGAGGACTAAAAAAATCAAAATTGTCTTTTTCATATGGTTACGAATCATTTTAGATTTTTATTTCGGATGCTTCAAATGAGTTCATCTATGACTTTCGCTGGTTAAACAACCAATCCGACAGCGATGAATCCAAAAGAGTTGATGTGGTCAGGATGTCATGATTGATCCCCTTCAGTTTCCAAAATCTTAAGTTAGATCGGTTGAATTCCCGAAAGAAATACTCATCCGACTGAATAGTATTGACATCATCCGCCGTACCATGGATCAACCACAATGGAATATGGCGTATCTGTTCTCCCTGATTAAATTGTGGAATACCTGCAATACTGATGCCCGCAGCAAACAGATCAGGCCGGGCGGATAGCGCATTGATCGTGGTGGATGCACCCATCGAATAACCCGCCACATAAATTCTGGTTGAATCAATGGGCAACACATGTATGAGCGAATCCACAAGCTCAAGTACGGTTTGCAAACAACTTCGTGGTGTGGATTTTAAAACATTTCGTGTACTGTCCAATGAGTAATTAGAAGATCGGGTAGGAAATTGAGGGGCCAGGATGTAGGATGGATATTTCCCTTGCGTTTCCTCATGCGCAAAAAGTTTGGGGAGTATCCCCAACTGAGCGTTATTGTCTGTGCCAATTTGCCCAGAGCCATGGAACACCAGCACCAGGGGTAATCGCTTTGATACCGCACCTGGTCCCTGAGGAGCATAAAGCCGATAGCGTATGTCAATCCCATCCGCCCCTTTATAGGTGAATGGTTTAAATGATGTTGCATCCACATTCCGCAACATAGCTATCCGTTGCGTGACGTATGCAGAATCATTGGAATAAGGGATAGTGGTCTCTTCCTGTCCAAAGAGATTGAAGCAGCACAACCATGAAATCAAGAGGAATAGATTTCGCAACAGAACATTATCCATATTTAAATGGAGGGTAAGCGTATTAAAAGTTAAATGCTCCATCCGTCGTTTGTCTTGATCCCTGAATATATTCCGAAATACCTGCTTAAATCCAGTCCAATTCATGCTTCGTATATTCATTTTCTGTATTCCCTGTGTTTAATGTGGATGCAGGTTCAAAAAGCATGATGCAAACCTCCTCTTCTGCTACCGGGCGATGTTCGATTCCCCTGGGCACGATCAGAAATTCACCTTCATGTAGGGCTATGTGCCGGTCCCTGAACTCCATGACGAAAGACCCTTTCAATACATAAAACAATTCGTCTTCGAGCTCATGCTTGTGCCAGGTAAATTCACCCTTAAGTTTAGCCAGTTTCACATGTTGACCATTCAATGCGCCCACAATCTTTGGTGACCAGTGGTTCGTAAATAGATTTAATTTATGATCAATATTGACTTTTTCAATAGACATTTTTCATGTTTTATAGGCTAAGATCCTTTGCGTCTTGGTAACATTGTGAAAGAATTCACATCATTCGGCAATAACGCTTAATTTTGTCATCCACACCACTTTGGTGGATCAGTATGCACTTTTTCCACGTATACTTTTCCATCCTTTCTCAAACCGATAAACGAACAGATTATGGAAGATAGTAAAGCAACCGCAAATGGTCATGTTTCAAAATGTCCCTTTCACACAGGCAGCCTGAAACAGACCGGAGGCACCGGAACACGCAATCGTGACTGGTGGCCCAATCAACTCAAATTGAATATCCTTCGTCAGCATTCGACCTTGTCCAATCCCATGGATGAGAAGTTTGACTATGCTGCCGAATTCAGCAAACTTGATCTGGCTGAGGTAAAGAAAGACATCAATGCACTCATGACCACCTCACAGGATTGGTGGCCGGCTGACTACGGGCATTATGGCCCCTTTTTCATCCGCATGGCCTGGCACAGTGCCGGTACTTATCGTATTCATGATGGCCGCGGAGGTGCTGGATCAGGTACACAGCGATTTGCCCCCCTCAATAGCTGGCCAGACAATGCTAACCTTGACAAGGCAAGACTCCTGCTTTGGCCGATCAAGCAGAAATATGGCAAGCAACTGTCCTGGGCGGACCTGATGATCCTGGCCGGAAATTGCGCCCTCGAATCCATGGGGTTCAAAACCTTTGGCTTCGGCGGCGGCCGCGAGGACGTTTGGGAACCTGAAGAAGATGTGTATTGGGGCTCGGAAAACACCTGGCTCGGCGACAAGCGCTATTCCGGAGAGCGTCAATTGGAAAATCCACTGGCCGCAGTACAAATGGGATTGATTTATGTCAATCCTGAGGGCCCTAACGGAAACCCTGATCCAATCGCGGCTGCAAAGGATATCCGCGAGACGTTTAGCCGGATGGCCATGGATGATTATGAAACTGTTGCGCTGATTGCCGGTGGGCACACCTTCGGAAAGACACACGGTGCGGCTGATCCTTCGAAATATGTAGGTGCTGAACCTGCCGGTGCCAGTATCGAAGAACAAAGCCTCGGTTGGAAAAACACCTACGGATCAGGAAACGGAGGTGACACGATCACCAGCGGACTCGAAGGGGCATGGACCACAACGCCTACCCGGTGGAGCAATAACTTTTTCTGGAACCTCTTCGGATATGAATGGGAATTGACCAAGAGCCCTGCCGGAGCACATCAGTGGATACCGAAGCATGGCATGGGAGCCAATACAGTTCCTGATGCACATGATCCATCTAAGCGCCACACTCCGATCATGTTGACCACAGACTTGTCGCTGAGATTTGATCCTGCGTATGAGAAAATTTCAAGGCATTTCCTGGACCATCCGGATGAATTTGCTGATGCCTTTGCCCGTGCATGGTTTAAGCTAACGCATCGTGATATGGGACCACGTGCCCGTTACCTGGGACCTGAAGTGCCTGCTGAGGAATTGATCTGGCAAGACCCCGTTCCCACAGTTACACATCCGTTGATCGATGCAAAGGATATTGCAACTTTAAAAGATAAGATATTGAGTTCCGGTCTTACTGTTTCTCAATTAATTTCCGTGGCGTGGGCATCTGCTTCAACATTCCGTGGTTCTGACAAACGCGGAGGGGCCAATGGTGCCCGGGTTCGTCTGGCTCCGCAAAAAGATTGGGAGGTCAACAATCCGGCTCAATTAAGTAAAGTACTGAATGCACTAGAGGCGATCCAAAGTGAATTCAACAAGGCACAATCGGGAGGTAAACAAGTCTCAATGGCGGATCTGATTGTCCTTGGCGGATGTGCTGCAGTAGAGAAGGCTGCGCGTGATGCGGGTCACTCCCTCTCAGTGCCTTTTACACCCGGCCGCACGGATGCATCACAGGAACAGACTGACATTGAAAGCTTTGCTGTGCTCGAGCCTGCCGCTGATGGTTTCCGCAACTACAAAAAGCCGGAATACCCGGCATGCGCGGAAGATATGCTGGTGGATAAAGCCCAGCTATTGACCTTGTCAGCTCCGGAATTGACGGTTTTAGTCGGAGGGATGAGAGTGCTTGATACAAACTTTGATCATTCCAAACATGGCGTGTTTACCTCTAACCCGGGGTCACTGACCAATGATTTTTTTGTTCATCTACTGGATATGGGAATCACATGGAATGCTACCTCGGACGCAAAGGATTTATTTGAAGGCAGAGACCGCAAGACCGGGCAAGTGAAATGGACGGCCACGCGCGCTGATCTGATTTTTGGTTCGAACTCCGAACTTCGTGCGATCGCGGAAGTCTATGCCTGCAATGACGCGAAGGACAAATTTGTTAGCGACTTTGTGACTGCCTGGACTAAGGTGATGAACCTGGACCGCTTTGATGTAAAGGGATAGAAAGCAATATGATTTCGATAGCACAAAGGTGGCCTCAACCAGGTCACCTTTGTCTTTTTATGGCTGATGAGTTGCGGCCGGGTTACAGGATTCCTGCACCCAATGCGATAGATACAACAATCAATAAAATAGCGACGGCCATTTGAATAAAATGGAGCGTTACTTTTTTTAAAAGTTTGTTTCCCAGGTAGGACCCGGCTATACCGGCCAGCGTGGCGCTGATGACGACGGTCATGTTATCGATGAGTCCTGATTGTGTAAAACGTGTGGCGTATACACCCAGACGTGTGAAATCAACAAACGTGGACACCACAACTGCCGTTCCGATGAAAGCTTCTTTGGATAGTCCCGCCCTGATTAAAAACGCGCTGCGCAGCGCGCCTTGATTACCGGATAAGCCTCCGAAGAAACCACTGAGAAAGCCACCCAGCGGTAGTTTGTCTTTACCAAATTGAAGTTTTTTGAAATAGGGGATGAGTTCCATGCATGCGAAAGTGATGAGCAGGATGGAAACGATAAATTTTACGGGATAAACTTCCATCTCTTTACCAAAAGCCATGTAGGAGAATAAAGGGGGGAGATCTGAGATATGCACCAAAAGCCATGCTCCGATCATCGCGGCGATCACGGCGGGGATGCCAAATTTGATAAGTACTTCTTTATTGGATTGACGACCTACCAGAAAGAGTTTGAAAACATTGTTGAAAAAGTGCACCACTCCGGTCAGTGCGATGGCAAGATCAACAGGAAAGAACAGCATAAATACCGGGGTCAGAATGGTGCCAAGTCCAAATCCGGAAAAGAACGTCAGAATCGCTATAAGGAAAGCGGTGGCTGAGATGATGGTGATTTCCATTTCGCAATTTTAATTGTCCGGCTGAGAAGTGTTAAAGATACAGGTCAGTGCTTTTGTTGACTTCGCTTTTGGATCGGACTATTCGATTTTAGATTGCAGGCGGGGAATATTTTTGGGAAAAATGGCACCGGAGACGGTCGATCCTAAATATTCGCTGATTTGACTTGATTTAATGGTTTTTTGCAGTGGGGCACCAGTTTTGGCAAATGACATTTGGTGGCCAGGTGGATTATCAAAATGCAAGGCATCCGACCCGGACCGAAACGGGTGTAAAACCGGGGAATTGTGGCCAGATCTGCAAAAATATTCTGCCGAAATAATTTTACCATAAATGATTGAATATGAGCAGACAAATGGCTTTCAACTCTTAAATCCCATAAATTTTGGAGAAAATAATCGCCCCCCTATTGCGAGTTCATAAAACCAGACTTATCTTTGCCGTCCCGTTTGATAGAGGAGTATGCCGAAAGGGCTTGAAAAGAGGGAAAGACAGCGGGTTTGAAACGTGTCATGTGAGGAGGATTTTAAAATCCCTTTACTCACCGCTAACGTTCAGAATAATGTTCATTGACAAGTTGGACAGAGCACAGACATCAGGATCTGAGGAAGATCAGGATGTTTGGTGCCAGGTTAAGGAAATGAATACCCTGTTGTGGTTTGCCTTGTAGAGACAAGGCATGCCTTGTCTCTACAAGGCAAACATGTCTCTGCGGGAATGACACAACATATTAAAATACAGATAAGCTTTTGAGAAAGGGCAGAGGATCACCAATAGAGTTTTTTGACTTTATGGAAAAAAACGAAC
>CAZYHJ010000039.1:0-25282 GCA_964646645.1 uncultured Saprospiraceae bacterium
GATCGGGATGCCCTGGAGCAACTGGTTCGATTGCAACAACGTATAGAGCACAACGATAAGTAAACTATGGAAGATAAGCAGGGGAGATACAACAGTGCATTTGCCGCAACGATGGCGGGCATTATGGATTTGTTTCGCAAACAGAAAAACACTGTTTCGCTTGGTGATGATGAATTGATCAACGGAAAGCATGTCCTGATTACTGGTGCAAGTTCCGGGCTCGGTCTGGAAGCTGCAGTGCAGTTGGCAAAGCGGGGAGCAAATGTATGGATGGTCTGTCGCAGTGGGATTCCGGAGAAAGGGGAGTATGTCAAAAAAATGTCAGGCAATGAACATGTGTATATGTTGCATGCGGATCTTTCCGACCTGGATAGTATAAATAAGCTTGCAGATCAAATCAAATTAAAACAGGTTAAGTTTGATATTGTTATTGAAAACGCGGCAGTGGTGCCGGCCAAAAGCCGACAGACAAAGCAAGGGCTTGAAGAAATGTTTGTCGTGAATTTTCTTTCCAAATATTTATTTATTCGATTGCTACTGGAGAATGATCTTTTTCAACTGGAGACAGGTGTGCCTAGAATCATCTTTGTGTCTTCAGAAAGTCACCGCAATCCTAAAGGATTTGACTGGGATGGTTTTGGAAAATATAAATCTTATTCCATGGGAAAAACGGTGGAGTTGTATGGCTATTATAAATTACTGATGACCACCTTTGCCAATGAACTTTCCAGGCGGCTAAATCCCACAGGTGAGTTGCGATATGCTGTATTTGCCCTTTGCCCGGGCCCTATCAACAGCAATATCGCCCGTGAAGCACCTACCATTTTTAAACCACTTTTGAAATTGGTATTTGGTATTTTTTTCAGATCTCCCCGCGAGGCCGTCAAGCCAGTAATCTATTTCTCCTGCAGTCATGAAGTCGGTCACCAGCCCATTGACTATCTCTTCCTGATGAGCAGAAAGGATATGGATGCAAAAGCAACAGATTTGGAGAATGGGCAAAAGTTGTGGGAAATGGCTGAAAAACTATTACGGTCAAAGGGAATAGTTTTTACATAGCGTGACCCTAAATGTCAACATCTTAAGTGAGGTTTATACATGGTAGACGTTTGAAATATAGATCTCCATTGGATTGTGCGTTTCATAAGTTTCTAAATAGAAAATCCTTTTTTCAAGATTTAAACTGAAATTTTTCGGGATGTAAATTCTTGTCGCTCCATATTGTTTGAGCCGCCAGAAGGACTTGTTTCAGGTATTGACAGGTGAGTTGCGTTAGGTCTTGTTTGAGAAACAAGATTTATGGCCCGTATAGGCGTGAAAGCCAACTAGGCTACCAGGGGAAAGCAGGAACCTAAGGTGAGTTTATGGAGCGACTAGCCTTTTTGGTTACTTTTTTGGCGATGAAAAAAGTAACAAAAGACCCCTCGGGTAACGAGTCTTAAAAGTGGTTCGGAAGCATTAGAAAGATTTTAGTCAATTACTTGGATACAGGTGTGTTAATAATAAACTCCTGTGTCAAATACACCTCCATCGATGGATAATCGATAAATGATTTTGTGTCACGGTATACGCTGATCATGCGTTGCACAATAAGATGTGGCGGACCAAAGAATTTAAGAGGATTCAGCAATTCTGTTTTTGTTTTTACTTGTTCTTCGACAATGCCATCGAAAGGTGCGGAAGAATCATTGAGCCTTGCGATCACCACATTTCGGTTATAGTGCCATAGTGGATGAAAACGCAATGACATAGGCGTATGGCTGTTGTGCCAGCGATCAATAAAAGTCTCGTGGGAAATATTTTTCTTTTTAGCAAAAAGTGTAAGCATGCAGACGCCCGGGGTAGGGGAGCCATCGGGCCAGTCTTTTTTATAGGATACAGGTAAAGCTTCTGTTACACTGTAGGCCCCAACCAGGTCATCAGTATGTGGGATGTGATGCTGCACATCAGTGTCATGGGCATAGACAGATATTGCGGCCATTTTTTGTTTCCTGAACGGGATGATGGATACCACCGGCAGCGGAGCCACAGTAATCGTGTAATGTAATCCTGCTTCAGGGCATTGTGCTCGAATCATATCAACGATGGACTTTATCCGGGCATGAAATATGGCGTAATCTTCATGTTGCTTTCCACGTATGAGATAAATGTCTTTTCGCATCATCTGTTGATTATCACTCTGCCATCAGCTCCGTTTGGCCCCCCACCCCCTAAAGGGGGCTTCATGAAAAATGAGTTATTACGGGAAAGTAAATATGAAATGTTTATTCGGTATTGATGCAGTCAATCGTGTACTATCTCAAGTCTGTCATCTGCCATCTGACGTCTCACGACTCACGTCTGACGTCAGTTTAATCTTTCTCCAGCCACTGAATAATCTTCGCATTATTCGGTTCAACATCCGGCTCCACCATACCTGCAAGCCTGCCGTTTTCATCAATCATAAATTTCTGAAAATTCCAGGTCACTGGGGCATCCATCACGCCATTGAGTGACTTTTGGGTCAGCCACTGATAGACCGGAGACATGTCGTCCCCCTTGACTGAAATCTTACTCATGAGGGGAAAGGTAACATGATATGTGGAACTGCAGAATGATTTGATTTCTTCATTGGAGCCGGGTTCCTGGCTCCTGAAATTGTTGGCCGGAAAAGCAAGGACGACAAATTTGTCAGGGCCATATTTCTTGTAGAGGTTTTCAAGTGGTTCGTATTGGGGGGTATAGCCACATTTGGAGGCTACGTTGACAACAAGGACTTTCTTCCCTTTATAAATATTCATTTTCACTTCTTTACCATCGATGTCAATGGCGGAGAGATCATGGAAATTTTTGGCTTGACCGGTTAACGTCAAACTTGTCAAAAGGAACAGGAAAGTCACCATAGAATATTTCATAGGTCATCGGATAAATTAAAAAGGGATGTTGTCAGCCTTAACAACATCCCACTTTATTTGTTTTTTTTGAGGGTTAGATTTTTTTCACCCCCGGTGGAGCCCATTCTCCTTTGAGTACTTCCTCTTTGGGCCAGTACATCCGAAGCATGATGTTGAAAGCGTCGGCGGGTGCTGGCAACCAGTTGCTTTCTTTGTCTTTACCGGGTGATTCGTTTTGTATGTAAATATCTATGCTGCCATCGCTATTGGACTTCAGGTTACTTCTGTCACCGATAGCATAGCGATTGATCGGGTTGGCAACGAAGAATCCATCCTGATCATACATGGTCAATGACCAGAATGCATTTACAGGCGGCGTTTTCCCTTTTTCAAAATGGAGTACGTATTTATTGTCGCCATGAAATGGTTGACCGTCGGCATCGACGGCGCAGGAGGGATAAATGGCATCCTCAGGCAGATTGGCGCCGAGACCGGCATACGCCACCGCACCGCGTAATGTATAATTTGTTCCATAGTTTCCGAAGTCCTGGAAAGCCATGCTCCAGCCATTGACCGGAGGTACAAGACCTTTGACAACTCCCTCCTTAATGCTATTGACGACTTGTTTTGGTATTTCGTTAAGGGCTATCTGGGTCAATGAATCATAGGTGGATAAATCAAATTTCAATCCGGGGCCAACACCGATTTTTGCAAATGACTCTAATGCAACCTTGTCTGTTTCTGCTGGTGGATTGGCGACCATCAATTGATTGACATAATTGAAAAAATCAGCGATCGGCATTTGTTCAATCTGCTCATTGGGTGAGGCGGGATTGAGGTTGGGATTTACAGTGCCTTTAGGTGCTGTGTAAGGTTTGCCAAATGATTTGAGCGGCGTCAGTTTTATTTTTTTCTCCAGCGGGACCACTACGTTGTTACCATCTTCAGGACTATTGACCTGAACGCGGCCGAGCAACCAAACTAAATTAGTCGGCGCTTTGATTTCGGTCATGCCACCAGGTATTATGCCGTTCCAGTCAGGTCCGGTGATGAGATATGTTGCTGCTTTGGTGCCGGTCGTACGCTTGCCCGGGGAAATAAAAACATTGCTCCAGGCATCGAGCATTGGCAGCAGGTAGTAGCGATCCTTAGTGTCCGGTACTTCGAGAACAAAGGCGTCTGCACTCAAGTCAAGTATAGCGGTATTGTAATACGTATCCGCATTGGGCCTGACCACATCTTTAAAATTGGCGTCAGGGAATTGAGTAAAGTGAATCATTTGGTTGACAGGGCCACCCTTGCCTTCGGTCGGGACTTCATAGTTGGTGGTCTTTTGTTTGGTGATGTCCATCAGCGCCAGCGGCATGGCAAAGACAAACGCAGCCTGCGCGGTTTTAACGATCGTGGAATCAGGCTGTATAACTGTGGTACTTGCGTTTTGGTTTTGATCAGATTTGCATCCGATGATGAACATCGCTGCCATCAGGCAAAGGGATAATACGTGTTTCATAGTAAGGTTTAAGGATTTAGGAAGCCGCAAAGGTAGCAGGGATAAATGAGTAAATGCCAATTGCTTGGCGAGCGTTAAACGTAAAATGCGGATTTACCAGGCTGTCATGACGGATGACGTAGCCTTGCCGACGTTTTTTTCCAGATATATTGCCAATTGTTCGTCATTAAGCTTACCATTAGTATTCAATAAGGCTTTCCAAAGACGCACAAATGCATTTTTCCCACCGTCATTATAAATGTTTTTTCCTGCCACGTGGAGTCTGCACTGATACCAACCATAGTTTTTGGGATCCATGTGGTCATATTGTTTTTCAAAATCCGCAAGTGTAGTATATAAATAATCCGCGTTACCAGCGGCCACCACCATTTCAGGAAACACTTCAAGTGCGGGAAGATTAGAAGGTTCATTTTCGGCGACGTAAGTATGCAACATGATATTGCAAAACAATTCCTGCATCCACAGACGCTGCATATCAAGTCCGGCTTGTTCATGAAAAGCATGGCCCAACTCATGAATCGCCAGCAGGTCAAAAAAACCCATCATCGTCAGCGTGCCGTCATCGTTGGCATATGCCTCGATCACTTTTTGAGCCAGGTCTTTTGGCAGTTGATGTAAAGGAGGAATAAAACTTTTCCAGAAATCATTGTCCTGCGCGGCGATGACGAGCCTTTGATCATCGGGGTAGTGCGGCATACCATACACGGGAAATGTGGCATAGGTCGCCCAATGTTCCGGGTTGAGGATAAAGAGACTGACCGTGGGTTTGAAGTTGGTCAGACCCTGGATATACTTTATCGCATTCTCGCATCGGCCAGCGATGATTTTTGCGCGTTCTTCGTTACCGGGACTGTAATATGTCTTTATACCAGATTCGTTGAGTTCGACAAGTTCAGGGTAGGTCTGACCCCGGAGTTGTAGAACAAAACAAAATTGGAGGAGGAACAGAAAAGCGAAGTGTTTGGCGATCATTTGGTACTGAATTTAAACAGGTCAATATCAGGGTTGAGACCAGCCGGAGTGATCGAAGTTAAACAAATTGACCAACATGCCAAAGGATACCACTGGGGTCATGAATAAAGCATTCGCGTCCCCATGGCAAGGTTCTGATGGGCTCAATTCGCGCTTCCGGGTATTTTTCAGAGAGCCCCATGGCCGAAAGATTTGCCCAGAAGCCTTCAATATCAATAACCTCCAGAAAGACCTGGGTATTGTCTACCCAGTCTTTGACATAAGCGTCCTGGAGATAAAATCGAACTTCTCCCATCCTGAAAACGGAGAGGTTGGGGGAGAGGCTGGTTTCCTCAAAACCAAGGTCTCTATAGAAGCGACTTGAGACGGTAAAGTCCTTTGATCCGAGGAAGGGGCGGATGGATGTGGGATTAACTAACATAGCTTTAATATAGACCTAATTCCCTCTTTTTTCCCTAAAAACCCCTTTTTTCATCTTTTTACCACCCTTCACCCCTCACCCCTTGATCCCTTCGCCCAATTTTTAACACATTATAAATCAATGTAATATGTTGTGGGCCGGGGATGGGAGGAACATATTACACTTTTTTGGCATACGTTTTGCTTCATGTGAGCTATCAGGAATTTATGCATGGCAACTTATTGTCATGTATCAACAGGATCAAACATGAAGACGTTAATGAACTATCCAGGTTCCAGCCCCCAGGGCACCTCCAACCACCTCCGTGTGGTCCGGTGGATGCTGACCGGCTGGATGGCGCTCGCCTCAGCCTATTATGCTGCCGGCCAGATCACCATCACCTGCCCACCTGCCATCAATATCTCGTGCAGCACCCCTCCGACCCCGGAGAATACGGGCACTGCCACAGGAACAACGACCTGTCCGTTGTCCTCCAGCGTCACGGTGACGTATTCGGACAATACAGGCCAGATGACAGGATGTATGGGTACAGGTACTTTATACAGGACCTGGACCGCTACAGACCTCTGTGGTGCCACCGCCACCTGCGTGCAGTCGATCATCATCGAAGACAATACGTCTCCGACCCTGACCTGCCCGCCTTTTCGTGTCATTTCCTGTGAAACCGATACCACACCTGCGACCCTGGGCATGGCTGTGGCCTCTGACAACTGTACACCTGTTAACCTGATCACGATTACTTATACTGACAATACCTCCGGGCTGGGCCAATGTAATGGTACCGGCACATTTACCCGTAACTGGAAAGCCGTAGACAGATGCGGCAACATTGCCACATGTATCCAAACCATAGTTATTGTAGATCAGGTACCTCCTGCATTAACCGTACCTGCTTCTGTGACGATCTCCTGCGAACAAAGTTCAGCGGTGGAATTTACAGGAATGGCGACGGCTTCAGACAATTGTACATCAACCGAAAACCTGATCATATCCTTTAGCGACAATGTACTTGGCCTCAATGGCTGCAGTGGTACAGGCACAATCGTTCGTACCTGGGTCGTGAGAGACGCTTGTAATAATCTAGCCAACGGAACACAGTTTATCACCGTACAGGATGTAACCCCACCGAGCCTCACATGCCCGGCCAACATCACGATCTCCTGCGAACAATCTACTTTGCCTGCCACCACTGGCAACTGCACAGCATCTGACCTCTGCGGAGCTGTATTTACAGGATATGTAGACCAGGTGATCGAACAGATATGTAATGGTACAGGCGTGATCGAGCGGACATGGTCCGCCGTAGATGGTTGCGGTAACCTCGCACAATGTGTGCAAACCATTACCATTATCGATCAGATCACCCCGACCGTGGCATGTCCTGCCAATATCACCGTGGATTGTGCTGCTGGTATTCTGCCCGCAGTCACAGGATCACCCGTCGTCAGTGACAACTGTACGGCCGCTAATGCGCTTACTGTCAATTATACAGATATAGAAATCGTGCCGCTGGCTTGCAATAATACCGGCGTCATCGAAAGAACATGGTTAGTTACTGATGCATGTGGCAACAGCACCAGCTGTTCACAAACGATTCACATCACCGATTTGCTAAAACCAACTTTATTTTGTCCACCGCCTGCGACCATAAGTTGTGAATCGTCCGTTTCTCCTGATTTTACAGGGGAAGCCACTGCATCAGATAACTGTACCGCTGTAGAAGACATCGTCATTGAATACAGTGACGATGAGTCGCTTTTGTTTGGATGCAATGGCACAGGAATTCTCAACAGAACCTGGACCGCCACCGACCTTTGTGGAAACATACAGGTATGCGTGCAGCAAATCTGGATTGTCGATGAAACCGATCCAACGATCACTTGTCCCAAAAACATTACGATCAGTTGCTCGGATTCATCTCATCCCGATGCCACAGGCTGGGCCACTGCATCAGACAATTGCAGCGCAGATGTCGATATCCTGTATACTGACAATGCACAACTCAACGGCTGCAATGCCACCGGTCTCATCCTCCGCACCTGGTCCGCAAAGGATGAGTGCGGAAATGTGAGAACATGCACACAATTAATTACCGTTGTAGACAATACGGATCCAATCGTCATCTGTCCTCGGGACACCACGCTGGATTGCGGTTTCTACATCAATCCCGATGTACTTGGTTACCCTACAGGTATTGACAACTGTTCATCCACTGAGGGTCTCATCCTTGATTATGATGATGACCTATCTGGACTCACCGGATGTACCAACACAGGGGTGATCCTGCGTACCTGGTTTATGACCGATGAATGCGGTAATGTTGGCAGCTGTGTTCAGCGCATCACGATTGCCGATACCACCAAGCCTACGATCGTCTGTCCGGCCAATGTGGTCATCAGTTGTGAAGATGCCACTACCCCTCAATTCCTTGGACGGGCCACAGCAACAGATTATTGTACAGCCAGCTTATTTATCGATATCACCTATCAGGATGATCTGAGCCAGTCCGGCAACTGCAATGGATCAGGCTTCATTTATCGTACATGGAAAGCCACGGATGATTGCGGCAATGTTGCTACCTGCATACAGTCCATTGAAATCGTAGATAATATCGCCCCGGAAATTCAATGTCCAGCGTCATATGCCATTTCGTGTGAGGCTGATCGTTCTCCGGCAGCACAAGGTTGGGCGTTGGCTTCAGACAATTGCACCGCCACACAGGATATCAGTATCACCTACAAGGATGATGTGTCAAACCTGACCGGTTGTAACTATACTGGAAATCTTTATCGTACCTGGACCGCTACCGATGCGTGCGGCAACAAGACTACCTGCATGCAAGTGCTGACCATTGTTGATAATAAGGCGCCTGTGGTGACCCCACCTCCTGCCATTACGGTTTCCTGTGAATCTTCCCTCGATGTGTCTGTCACAGGTGATATCCAGGCCTCAGACAATTGTACCGCAGGGGCTTTGCTTGTGGTCACCATCACCGATGATGAAACCGCTATTGTAGGTTGCAATAAGACTGGTACCCTTAAGCGGACCTGGGTTGTAGCTGACCTTTGCGGTAACAGCAAGAGCGTTACACAAAATATTCGCATCGTTGATACGACAGCTCCTTCGATCACTTGCGGCGGATCCCTTGAAGTAAACTGCGGTGAGTCCACAGATCCTGCAGTATTAGGTAAGCCCGTGATCAGCGACAACTGCACTGCGCCTGAAAATATGGACTTGCTCCATTTTGATAATACAACGGGACTGAGTGGATGTAATGGTACAGGTACTATGTTCAGAACTTGGGTGGTCTATGATGATTGTGGTAATTCAAATAGTTGTATCCAAACCATCCAGGTAGTAGATCAGACGCCACCGGTGATCACGCTGCCTTCCAATCTGACGATCAGCTGCGAATATGCGGACGATCTCAGTGAATTGGGTATTGCTACAGCCTCTGACGGCTGCACTCCGGAATCTGCAATAGAGATCACCTACTCAGATAATGACAATGGACTGATCTTCTGTAACAGCACCGGCCAGCGCCAGCGCGTTTGGAAAGCTACTGACCTTTGCGGCAACTCCTCAACGGCTATCCAGTATATCAACTTTATTGATACACTGGCGCCGATTTTCTATACTCCTTTTGATGTCGTCATTGATTGCACTGACGATCCACTTGACCTTGGATACACCGGTGAGGTGGAAATCTTTACGGACAACTGCGCGGATGTTAAGGACATCGTAGTAGGTTGGTATGATGATATGGCCGCGTTGCAAAATTGTGATGAAAACCCAATCATTCAGCGTGTGTGGACCGTAACGGATCCTTGTGGTAATCAGCGTACTTCCGTACAGGAGATCACCGTGATGAACTACAGCATGGAGCAGGTGACATTCCCTGCGGATGCCTACATTCCATGTGATGCTGACATGATGAATCTGGAATTGACAGGTAAGCCCCTTATGCCAAACAATGCATGCAGCTATCTGATGGATACCATGTACAGCGTCGAACTTGGTGAAGTATCACCATACCAGTTTGGTCGCAAGTGGGTCTGCATCGATTATTGCGGCCATGTGGAAGAACATACCCAAATGATTTATCTAGTGGATGCTGTCGACCCTGTATTGACGGTTCATGATATATCTGTCTCTTTCCATTTTGGAGAGGTGATCGACCTGACACCTTCAATGTTTATTGAGCAGGTCACAGACAATTGTGATCCGCAGATCGCTGTGGGCCTTAGCCAGGTGCAATTGACTTGCGAGGACTTTATGAGTGACAATGAAATCACCATCGAGATCACAGCAACCGATGATCAGGGAAATGAGACGGTAGAAGAAGTCATTATTACACTTGAGGGTGGATTGTTTATCCTCAACTGCCCGGATGATATCCAGGTGCATGTTGGTCCCGGTGAGTGTGGAGCAGAAGTTGAATATGTGATGACGATCGATCCGCTCTGCGACCAGGAGCCATTTGTAACACAGATTGACAACAGTGGCCTGCTTTCGGGTGATTATTTCCCGGTAGGAGTAACAGAGCTTGTGTTTATGATTACGGATGAATTGGGGTATACAGAGGAATGTTCCTTTACTGTTGAAGTGATTGAATACCCCGAATCCTTTGAACTCGCTTGTCAGGACACCCTCCACGTTTCCGTAGAGGAAGATTGCCGCGCCCTGATCACTGCTGATATGTTGCTGGAAGGGGATGAATACGGATGCTGGGATGAATATGTCATTGAATTTTCTGACCCAACGGTTCAATATGTGGACGGCTACCTCTATGCATTTCCACACATCAATGAATACCTTGAAGCTTGTATCACCGATCCGGAGACTGGAAACTACTGCTGTTCACAGTTACTGATCGAAGATAAATTACCTCCATCACTGGAGTGTTCAGATATCACCCTGGAATGCACGGATGATATCCTGCCTCAGAGTATTCCACATTATCCTGTGGCCGATGGTTCCATCGTGACGCCGCTTGGTGGAAACAGGTATAGTGTTGCGGGTATTGATAATTGTGATGCGACGATCATCAGCTATGTGGATCAGCATGAACTGCATATGTGCGATGGTATTTATTCGGATATCATCACCCGGACATGGACGGCTGTGGATGGCTCAGGTCATACGGCTACTTGCCAGGAGACAATTTCCTTGCGTCGTGGCACCATCGATCAGTTTGTGATGCCTGGGGATACCACCATCTATTGTGGAAACGAATGTATTCGTCCTGACGGTACGCCTGATCCGGATTGCATCGGCGGTATTACCGGTCCTTTCTGCGGAACGTTCTTTATCGGCTATATTGACAAAGTGATTCCATATTGCGGGTCGTCTTATTCGGTCAAACGTGAATGGAGTCTTGTCGACTGGTGCAATGCCGCCAATATTATAGAGTATACCCAGATCATCAATGTTGAGGATGATGAGGCACCGGTCATTGAATGCCCTGAGATATTGTACTCGCCATCTGATTTTGGTGATTGCGGCGCACAGGATACCCTCTATCCTCCGATCGCGGTTGACGGATGTGAATCTTATCCCCTGACCTATGTCCTCAAGTTGAATGGACAAATAGTGGAGCCATTCAATGGGTATTACATCCTCCCACAGCTTTACATCGGTCAGTACAACATCACCTGGGAGGTTCGTGATGATTGCGGTAACCTCGCGATCTGCAACAGCACCCTTGATCTGTATGATAACACACCACCAACGGCATATTGTGATGCGCACACGGTGATTGCTATCAATAACCAGGATCCGATGGGTGTGGCTTTATTACCAGCAACGACACTGGATGATGGTAGTTTTGATAACTGCGGACCCGTGACCTTCAGAGCCCGTCGTATGACCAGTTGTATTGATTTCGACTGGACCACAGATGGATTTGATCACACACCGGATGGTGATGTGGATGACTACGACCGCGGTTTGTACTACAGCCAGTATGTTCCGGTATCCTGCTGTGATGCCGATGAAAATTATATCCTCGTACAGTTGGAAATCAAGGACGAGCGGGGAAATGTCAACTATTGTATGGTTGAAGTCGAAGTGCAGGATAAAGTGGCTCCTATGATTACTTGTCCTCCGGATATCGAAGTGAGCTGTCATTTCTGGTTTGATCCGGATGTATTGGATGACCCAAATAACAGAACCTTTGGTACAGTAGTCGATGGCTTCCAGTATGATCAGAGCGCAAGACAAAATATTATTATCGATGATCCGGGCAATCCTGAATATCCTCAGCCACACCTTTGGGGCAGAGATGGATATGTGACGGACAACTGTAACCTTGATCTGGATATCCGTGTGTCAGTGTTTGATGATTGCAGCGGTGATCAACTGCCTGGTGACGCGCCTTTGGGTGCGGTAAAACTCATCCAGCGCCGGTTTACTGCAACAGATCCTGCAGGACGAATTGGCTTCTGCACACAACGTATCTGGGTGATCAATTACGATCCATTCTGGATCAATAGTGAGAATCCTAACGATCCTACCGATGACATCATCTGGCCATCGGATATCGAATACGATCATTGCGGTATCGCGGATACTATTCCTCCGACGATCCTCAACGATGCCTGCGCGCAGGTTGGAATCAACCTTAAGGAGCGCCGCTTTGAGCACACAGAGGGGGCTTGCGTCAAGATCTTACGCGACTGGACGGTGATTGACTGGTGCCAGTATAATTCAGAAACCGGTGCGGGCATCTGGCGCTATACCCAGGTCGTAAAGATCACGGATAGCGCGGGAGCTCACTTTACAGACTGCAATAATAGCATCAGGACCTATTGCACCCTGGATGAAGAGGTCACTGAAGTGCGGGATGATGCATTTGAGACAAGTTGTTTTGTTCATCTGAATATTTCCAAAGAAATCGAAGATATCTGTTCGCCAAGGGTAACCTATGATGTGAAGATCTATCCGCCAAACAGTTCCACAGGAATCGTGGCGGTGGGTCCGACAGAGGTAGTCATGAATGCGGACGGTACGTTTGATCTGCCAATGAATACGGCGTTTAGTCCTGATCTGACACTGCGTGAGTATGGATTGGAGTACAATAATCCAAACCTGCCCCAGGAGCATTATAAAGTGCTTTGGTCCGTATCGGATGGCTGTGGCAACCTGACAACTTGTGAGGATCGTATCCGACTGGAAGACTGTAAGAAACCAACACCGGTATGTATCAATGGCCTGAGCACCGTGCCTATGCCATCCAATGGAACAGTTACGATCTGGGCCAAGGACTTTGATGCCAGCAGCTTTGATAATTGCACGCCAGATCATCAGTTGAGGTTCTCATTCTCCGGTACGACGTACCAACCGAGCAGGACCTTTACATGTGATGATATCATTGCCCTGGGTGTGCAGCAACCAATTGATATATATGTGTGGGACAACTGGAACAATACCGAGTATTGCTCTACAACGATCGTCTTTACTGATCCAACAGGCGTATGTGGATTACCTACAGGAGGTATCAGTGGAGTGATTACTACACCAGGTCAATCTGAAGCGGTTTCCAACGTAGGTGTCAACCTGATCAAGCAAGGCAATGTTTTTGGAACATATACTACGGCAGTTAACGGTGCATTCCATTTCCCAATAGTACCTGCGGGAGAAATGTATACCCTTGAGGCCGATCGTAACGATAATCACAAGAACGGAGTCAGCACGCTTGACCTGGTCAAACTGCAACAACACCTGCTGGGCGTGGATCCGATCACAAGTCCATACCTGCTGATTGCGGCGGATGCCAACAAGAGTGAGAATGTTTCCGCGCTTGACTTGATTGAGATCAGGAAACTAGTACTGGGTCAGTACAGTCAATTCCCAAAGACACATTCATGGGTATTTGTTCCGGTGAGCTATTCATTCCCGGATCCATATCATCCATGGCCATTTGAGGAGAAGACTTCCTTTATGGTCAATAACCAGGGCGTGATCGAGGACTTTATGGGCGTGAAAATCGGGGACCTCAATGGAACCGTCCAGGCCAATGCCAATGGAATCAAGCCTCGCAGTGGCGAACGGATCATATCCTTTGACATCCTTGACCAAACTGTGGAAGCCGGCCAACAGATCGAACTGGACATCAATATGACCAATGGCAACCAGAAGCTTCTTGGAGGTCAATGGGAGATGAAATTTGATGGCCTTGTGCCTGGCAATATCCTGCCGCTCGCCGCTGATCTGAATGCCGATATGTGGCATGTTAGTGCTGATGGTATCCGTTTTGCATGGACCCCTAAAGCACCTTCTGCAACAACAGGTGTCATCAGGATGACCATGCGGGCTACAAAGACAGGAAAACTGAGTGAGATGATCTCGCTGGATAATAGTTTCATGCCTGCTGAAGCATATGATGAATATGAAGAAGTATACGATCTCACGATCCATTGGAGAGAGGAGACAGTTGCTGAGGTACCTCCGATGATTCAGTTGCATCAGAACACACCTAACCCATGGGCAACAGAAACGGTCATACCGTTTGAAACGGAGCAGGGTGGGGAAGTAACACTTTCCATCACCAACGCACTGGGCGAGGAGATGACATCCATTACACAAACGTTTGCTGCCGGAAAGCAGCAGTTTAAAATAACAAACCACAGTTGGCCTCAGGGACTCTACTACTACAGTATCCGTCATGGAGATACCCAACTGTCAAAAACAATGTTGATCCTGAATAAACATTGACGATAGTCAATGGAGATGAATACCCCGGACAATGGTCCGGGGTTTTGTCATTTATGGCAACAACCCTACCTTTGGCCTCTTCGCTATGAAAGTAACAGACTATTTCAAGGAATCCGCCGGCAAGACACTTGTGTCTTTTGAAATCCTGCCTCCGCTCAAAGGCGGCAGCATGCATGATATTTTCAAGCTGCTGGATGCGTTGATGGAATTCAAACCTCCCTTTATTGACGTGACCTATCACCGGGAGGAATATGTCTATACCAAACATGAAAGCGGTTATTATGAAAAGACGGCCATCCGTAAGCGTCCGGGCACTGTCGGTATTTGCGCCGCCATCATGCACAAGTATGGCGTCGAAGCCGTACCCCACCTGATCTGCGGAGGATTTACAAAAGAGGATACCGAGAATGCGCTGATCGATCTCAATTTTCTTGATATCAAAAACGTCCTGGCGCTGCGCGGTGACGCTATGGCCTTTGAGGAAAAGTTCAATCCCACTGTCGGTGGTCATGCCTACGCGCTGGACCTGGTCAAACAAATCCAGGAGATGAACAATGGGAAATATCTGGACCCGAATATTGAGAAAGGTAGTCGAACCGATTTCTGTATTGGTATCGCCGGGTATCCCGAAAAACACTTTGAAGCACCTAATATGGAGTATGACCTCCATTACACCGCCGAGAAGATCAAGGCCGGTGGGGATTACATCGTCACCCAGATGTATTTCGACAACGCCAGGTTTTTTGACTATATCGCCAAATGCAGGGAAATCGGGATACAGGTGCCCATCGTCCCCGGCATCAAGCCCCTCACCAAGCGATATCAACTGTCCGCGATTCCCCGCAAGTTTTTTGTCAATATGCCTGACAATCTGGTAAAGGAAGCCGCAAAAGCCACTACAGATCAGGCGCTGCAGGAACTGGGCATCGAATGGGCCATAGCTCAATGCAAGGAACTCGTCCAGGCCAAAGTTCCCTGCATTCACTTTTATACCATGGGAGACGTCAAGACCATTTCCCGTATCCTGAAAGCCATTCTCTAGGCATTTTCCTTCTTTTTAAATTCAGCCAAGTACCTATATTGGCTGAATATGGGCCTTCGATCCTTGTTTCTTTTACTTTGTTGCGCTGTAGTTGCTGCAGGCATTTCGGCGCAGGATGGAGTGATAAAGTCTCCTGACCGGTTTTTACCACATGTGCCCGGCACCCGATTTACGCCTCATCACCTGATCGTGGATTATTTTAAATATGCGGATGAAAGCAGTCCCAAAGTCAAACTCGTGCAGTATGGCACCACATACGAGCAACGACCTTTGATAGCCGCTTTTGTCAGTACGGAGGAGAATTTAAACAAACTTGAGGCTATACGATTGAATCATCTTCGAAATGCAGGTCTTGAAGCAGGTAATGGTGTGCAGGAAAACATTGTCATAGTATGGTTAAGTTATTCCGTGCATGGCAATGAACCTGCAGGAGCGGAAAGCAGTATGGCAGTACTTTATGATCTCGTGCAAGGTAATCCTCAGGCGGCATCTTGGCTCAGGAACACCATTGTGATCATGGATCCGGTACTCAATCCTGATGGATTTGACCGATACGTCCAATGGAGCAATGGCGTGAGTATGAAGATTGCAGATCCCAGCCCTGTGGTACGTGAACATCAAGAACCATGGCCCGGCGGACGATTTAATCATTTTTATTTTGATCTCAACAGGGATTGGGCATGGCAGACACAGCAGGAATCGAGGGACAGGCTTGCATTTTTCCAGTCATGGATGCCTCACCTCCATGCTGACGTGCATGAAATGTCAAGTGAGTCGCCATACTATTTTGCGCCGGCTGCACAACCGTATCATCCAAATGTCACCGAATGGCAAAAGGAGTTTCAGCAATTGGCCGGTAAAAACCACGCGGGCTATTTTGATCGCGAGGGATGGAGATATTTTACCCGGGAGCGGTTTGATCTTTTTTATCCTTCCTATGGGGACACGTACCCTACTTTTTCAGGGGCGATTGGTATGACCTATGAACAGGGCGGAGGCAGTTTTGCCAACAGGGCATTGGTGCTCGATCATGGGGATACACTCACCCTTGCTGATCGCATCGCGCATCATCGCATGGCCTCTATCTCCACAGTTGAGGTCGCTGCCCGCCATTCAGGAGAACTCATCAGGGAGTATGCGGCATATTTCGAAGCGGGCAGTAGAAATGCAGACGGAGCGTTTAAGACATATGTAATTTCAAAGACCAATCATCCCGGCCGTCTTGAAGATTTTCTTACAATATTGGATTTAAATCATACCCGCTATGGTTATTTAACAACTGCGTTTAGAAATCTGGATGGATTTAATTATACCTCAGGCACTGAAGGAAAGTTTGACGCAACGCCTGGAGATATTGTTATCCCGGCCAACCAACCTAAAGCCGTACTGACGCATATTCTGATGGAGCCTGAAGGCCATCTGACGGATTCCATCACCTATGACATCACGGCTTGGTCGCTTCCTATGGCTTATGGATTGAAAGCAAATTCTACCACAGAGAAACTTCAATGGGATACACTGATACCTAAAGCAGAAGGGAATCAATCGCTTATAGATAGGCCATACGCTTATGCGTTGGAATGGGGTTCAGTGTCCGCTGCGGCCGCCTTGACAGCGATGCTGAAAAAAGGAATGGTAGCAAGGTATGCGGTGTTTCCGTTTGAGGTGGATGACATCCAGTTTCCATCCGGTACGGTATTGTTCATGCGGGGTGATCATCGCAGGCAAATTGGATTTGATGACATCGTCACGCAGGTAGCATCATCACTGGGAATCACTTTAAAACGCATTAGATCGGGGTTGGTGGATCATGGAAAAGATTTTGGTTCCGATGACTACCGCATCATCACGCGACCTCAGGTGCTGACCCTTGCCGGTCCTGAGGTTCGGTCTTCAAATCTGGGTGAAATCTGGCATTTTTTTGAAGAGCAACTTCAGTATCCGTTGCATATTATCAATGCAGATCAATTAGCTCAGGTATCACTTGAAAAGTACACCACCCTGATCCTGCCGGAGGGCTATTATTCGGTGACAGGTAAAACAAAGGAGCGTTTGCAGGAATGGGTGCAGGGAGGAGGAAAGATCATTGCTATTGGAAATGCTGTTCAAAAGCTCGCTGCAGTGCCGGGCGTAAGTATTGGTGTCAGACATGAGGCGACCATGGACTCCATAGGTCTTGAGGAACTGGTGCATCAGCCCATGTTGTACCATTCGATTGAACGATCCTCTATGTCGGATAATATACCCGGAGCGATTTTTCAATCCACCCTGGATATCGGAAACCCGCTTTGCTTTGGGCTCGGAGAACACTACTGGACCCTTCGTACAGGTACTTTGCAATACAATTGGTTGCCTGGTCAGGGAAATGCCATATTCCTTGATGATTCCCCGCATTATTTTGGCTTTGCCGGGTACAAAGCCCTGGCCGCTACCAGGAAGACCCTTGTAGCCGGGCAGGACAGCATAGGCAATGGAAGTATCATATATCTGCCGGACAATCCGCTCTTCAGATCCTTCTGGTATGCGGGTAAGGTACTGTTTGCCAACGCCTTGTTTTTCTGAAAAGTGGTGAAGTTTATCGATTATTTCAGGAAGGAGGTGAATCAACTCATCAATATTTATATTTTGACGCACCTTAAGGCATGCATGTTCAAGGTTTGCAGTGCCCGACGGATTTCCCGGATACCAGAATCAGACATCCGGGATTGTTTTTTTTAAGATTAAAGCCGAAGTCAAAACGATCAGACAATGAAGCAAACCAACGCTAAATTTTTATTTGCGCTAATGGCCATGTGTTTTCCCTTTTTGGGATATGCACAAGACAATGCTACAAGTAGTCCGGGACTGGATGAGAAAATAAACGAATGGTTTACCCCCATTGCTGAGGCATGGGGAAAGGTCATCTTCTACCCGATACAATTCACAGGTGACATTGCTGTACCTTTTGTAGTCATCTTGCTGGTAGGGGGAGCGCTGTATTTTACTTTATATTTTTCTTTTGTCAATATCCGCAAGTTTGGTTTAGCCATTGGTGTCGTGCGTGGTAAATATGATGCTATGGATGCAAATGCTCCGGATACGCATACCGAAGACCTGCTTGTTACTCCCGAAGGAGATATTCATGGAACCATCAAGGACGAGGGACACCATGGTGAGGTCAACCATTTTCAGGCACTGGCCACTGCCGTTTCAGGTACAGTCGGCCTGGGTAATATTGCAGGCGTAGCCGTAGCGGTGAGTTTAGGTGGACCTGGAGCAACGTTCTGGATGATCATATGTGGACTGTTGGGGATGTCGTCCAAATTTGTGGAATGCACGCTTGGTGTCAAGTACAGGGATATTGATCAAAATGGGGTCGTGCATGGTGGGCCGATGTACTATCTGAGCAAAGGATTTAAAGAGATGAATTATGGCAGGTTGGGAAAAGTGCTTGCAGTGCTTTTTGCCATTTTTTGCGTGGGGGGGTCCTTTGGTGGAGGCAATGCATTCCAGGCCAATCAGGCAACTGCGCAGATATTACAAATGACAGGTTTGCAAGGCGGATCAGCAGGGTTTTTCGTGGGACTTGTGATGGCGGTTCTGGTCGGGGTGGTGATTATCGGCGGGATCAAGCGCATCGCCAATGTCACGGAGAAATTGGTCCCCTTTATGGCTTTACTTTATATCATTGCATCAATCGTGATCCTGGCTATTCATTTCAGTGTGCTCGATGATGCGATTAGCCTGATCGTGAGTTCCGCATTCACATCCGATGCTGCTGTTGGAGGATTCTTTGGGGTATTGATTCAGGGCTTTCGCCGGGCTGCATTTTCCAATGAAGCTGGGACAGGTTCAGCATCAATTGCGCACTCTGCGGTACGCACCAAATTTCCCGCATCAGAGGGATTGGTTTCATTGTTGGAACCTTTCATTGATACCGTAGTGATCTGCACGTTGACGGCGCTCGTCATCGTCGTGTACAACCTCGATGGCGTCTTCACTTATGGCATCGTACAGGATACCAGTACTGCCGCAGGCGTCGGACTTACCTCAGCGGCATATAATGATGCGATTCCACATTTTTCTTATGTGCTGACCATTGCGGTAGTGCTCTTCGCTTTTTCGACCATGATTTCCTGGTCCTATTATGGCCTTCAATCATGGAAATATTTGTTTGGCCGGAGCAAGATGGCGGATCTGAGTTATAAGATGCTCTTTTTGTTTTTCGTGGTGATCGGATCCTCCGCATCCCTCGGAGCGGTCATTGACTTTTCAGATGCAATGATATTTGCCATGGTCTTTCCTAACATGTTGGGGTTGGTCATCCTCGCCCCGCGAGTTAAGGATGAGCTGGCAAGATATCTGACAGCGATTAAGACGTTTCAAACCAAATAAAAACCAGATCGTGGGTTTATCCTTGCTTCATCTGGTTTTGACTTTTAGTCGGGAATGTTTCTTTGAAAAAGGAATGCTTATTTTCGATGGCTTTTTATACTTAACCATATTCAATCCATTCTCACACTGCTGATGAAAAAACAACTATTAGGCCGTAAGAGTCATGCAGATCTCATCGCCCAGGCTGAAGCGTCCCAGCTAAAGCGATCCCTGGGGGTATTTGAACTTACCATGATGGGTATCGGGGCTATTATCGGTACCGGAATTTTCGTTTTGACGGGTAAAGCAGCCGCAGGTACTGAGCATGCGCTTGGTGCGGGTCCGGCGTTGACCATTTCATTTATTGTTACCGGATTTGCCTGCGCATTGGCAGCCCTTTGTTATGCGGAATTTGCCGCCATGGTGCCGATTTCAGGTAGTGCATACACTTACGCTTATTATTCTTTCGGCGAGTTGATGGCCTGGATCATCGGATGGGACCTTGTGCTTGAATACGCTGTTGGAAATATCGCAGTGGCGATAGGGTGGGCCGGATACTTCGGGAGTTTTATGGAAGGGTTCGGGATACATCTGCCGGGGGAAATCATCGCACCCACCGGCACAGAGATGGCGATGCTTCCTACAGGACAATGGATTACCATGGCTTCTGCGCAGGCCAACTATCCTGATCTCGTCTCCAGTCTGCAAACCACAAAGGCACTTTTTAATTTGCCTGCGTTTGCCATCACCTCCATCATTACGATATTGCTGGTGATCGGAATAAAGGAGTCTGCACGGGTCAATGCTTCGTTGGTCGTCGTGAAGCTCATTCTGATTGCGCTCTTCCTCATCTTTGGTATTCCACATTTTAACCCGGATGTGCATTGGGAAAATTTTGCCCCTAATGGATGGAGCGGAATTATGACCGGAGCCGCATTGGTGTTCTTCGCTTACGTTGGATTTGACGCAGTGAGTACTACTGCCGAGGAGGCCAAGAATCCTCAGCGGGATCTTCCCAGAGGGATGATCTATTCGCTTTTGATTTGTACCGTACTCTATATCGCCGTAGCAGCAGTGCTGACAGGCATGGTGCCGCTCAGTATACTCAGCAATGAAAAACCTGTGGTGGCCGCACTGGAAGCAGTAGGGGAGCACAATATTGGATTTATCATTGCTTTGGGTGTTACGTTGACTATGCCTACGGTATTACTCGTGATGCAGTTGGGACAGATTCGAATTCTATATTCCATGAGCCGTGATGGTCTGGTGGGTGGTAATTTTCACAAAGTGCATCCGAAGTATAAGACGCCTGCCTATGGTACGATCGTCGTTGGCGCGCTGGTAGCTGTATGCGCAGCAACCATCAATATTGATGTGGCTGCAGAGCTGACCAACATCGGTACGTTGTTTGCGTTTGTGTTGGTAGCAATCGGTGTATTTATCCTGCGCCGCACACAACCCGATGTCCCACGGAAATTTAAAGTTCCAATGTACCCTGTCGTATGCGCAGCATGTGTGGCGATCTGTATATACTTGATGGTGGCACTGCCATGGCCTACCTGGCTCCGATTCTTTGGTTGGATGGGTGCCGGTATGATCGTATATTTCCTCTATAGCCGACACCACAGTAAATTAAAACATCAAACTCACTAACGATTAAAGGGCTGTTCGAAAGAACAGCCTTTTTAATATCCCCCTTTTAGGGTATTGAAATGCCGTGGTTTTTTATTAAATTTTGCAGAAAATTTGAAACCATACCGCCATGATCAAACCCATTTTGTCATTTATTCTCCTGCTCTGCCTGGTCATACCCGGTTGTAAAAAGGAATCCACTACAGTGCAGGATGTCAATGCACCTTCTCCAATGCGTTGCGCTCCGCAATTGTCCGATGCCGACTGGTATACCTCTAATACCCCTGCACCTCTTTTTGAAGGGATGGATATCCTGAGCTATCCGATTACCACAAATAGCCCGGAAGCCCAGAAGTATTTCAACCAGGGCCTCCTGTTGGCCTATGCTTTTAATCATGCGGAGGCGGCGAGATCATTCTTTCAGGCCACCCGGTTAGATTCTACCTGCGCGATGTGTCACTGGGGCTATGCGTTCGTATTGGGTCCGAATTACAATGCCGGCATGGATCCCGGTCACTATGAAAGAGCGTATGCTGCGATGCAAAAGGCTAACGCAAATGCAGCCAATTGTACGCCAAAGGAAAAAGCCTTAATCAAAGCGATGACCGCCAGATATACACAGGAACCTCCTGAAGATCGCAGGCATCTGGATAGTGCATTTATGGAAGCAATGAAATCAGTGCACCGGCAATTTCCGGAGGATGTAGATATCGCATCGATCTATGCAGAGTCCCTGATGGATATGCATCCCTGGGACTTATGGGAAAAGGATGGTACGGCAAAGCCCTGGACGCCTGAAATCATAAAAGCCATTGAGGTGGCGATCACCATCAATTCCGATCACCCCGGTGGACATCATTACTACATTCATGCGTTGGAAGCTTCCAATACACCGGAGAAGGCTTTGCCAAGCGCGAAAAAATTTGATGATGGACTGGTGGCCAGAGCAGGACACCTGGTGCACATGCCTTCTCATATTTATATCAATACGGGTGATTATCATCTTGGCTCACTGGCCAATATCAACGCCCTCAAACAAGACAGTACCTACGTCACGCAATGTCATGCGCAGGGGGCCTATCCGCTGGCCTATTATCCGCACAATTATCATTTCCTTGCCGCCACCGCTACACTTGAAGGTAGGAGTGATTGGGCCATCATGGCGTCCAATAAAATGGCAGATCATGTCAATCACACAGGGATGCTCATTCCTGATCTGGCGACGTTGCAGCATTATTATTCCATACCCTATTTTGTCAATGTCAAGTTTGGAAAATGGCAGGACATCCTGAAGGCACCGCCGGTGGATAGCAAGCTCTTGTATCCTGCGGGGATAAGACATTACGCAAGAGGTATGGCGTATCTGGGATTGAAGGATATTGATAAAGCAAAAGCAGAACTCAGCGCTTTACAGGATATTGCCAAACTGGATACCTTGAAAGTATTGACCATCTGGGGCATCAATACATTAGCAAGTGTAGCAGAGATTGCTGCGAAAGTATTGGAGGGAGAAATCCTTGCGGCTACCGGTCATTCTGAGGAAAGTATACAGGTGCTCAGGCAAGCGTTGGACATTGAGGATGCGCTAAATTATGACGAACCACCGGATTGGTTTTTCTCTGTGCGGCATCATCTCGGTCATGTATTGCTTGCATCAGATAAACCAGAAGAAGCCATCCAGGTGTATCTGGATGATCTGAGAAATCTGCCTAAAAACGGATGGGCACTCAGTGGCCTGGCACAAGCCTACAAGGATGCCGGTCAAAAGGAGAAGGCCGCAGAAGCCGAATCTAAATTTAATGAAGCATGGGCCCATGCTGATGTGAAATTGAAAGATTCCAGAGTGCAATAGAAGGTATTGTTTCGCACGGAGTACACGGAGTTCACGGAGAGCATTTACACCGTGCTTACTTTTCGGTCCCTGAGCTTGACCAAGGGAATTATTCGTTTATCACCCTTCGGCAGGCTCAGGGACCGTTTGAACCGAATATCACCCACAGCCTTTCAATGGGCGCAGCCCCGACGGAAAAAGATAAAATCGTTTACTAACATTCGGCGGCCTCATAGGCCAGCAGAAACAAAAAATCCGTGCAATCTGTGAAATCCGCTTTATCCGTGATTCAGACAGAAGAGTAGCACCATCCTTCTCTACCTCTTTGATTGTGAAGGAGTTAATTTTTTTCTTTTTAGGATAATGGGATTTATTTGAAAAAAAATGTATACTTTTATAAACAAACAATGTCATTCAAACCCGTAATCTGCATCATGTATACTTAACAGAACCATCTGCAGATACCCGGATAAATGATGAGACCCCAATGAAAACTGAAAGAAAACAAGCCGCACATTCCTCATCTCGCTGGACAGAGACATTCAGATCCATCGGAAATAAAGATGATACCGGTGTCTCTTTTTCAGCGGTTACCGTATTTATATCTTCCAGATTAAATATACAGGGCAGGAATCTACCTGTGACCACGCATGAGTCAGCGGCCTGTCTCATGGTAAGGCGCTTTTGAGACAGGTATCCGTAACACCCCAATACCCTTGAGCGCAAGTTGAAAGATAGGAAAGGCCTAATGTGATATCTTTTAACCAAGAGCACCAGCCTCCTTGCCTCGATAGCGTTTGGAGGCCAGTGCTCCCAACAAATAATAAAATGAAAAGTAGTCAATTAAATTCATTTCTTCTGATTTCGCTGTTTATCCTTGCTATTTCAATGGTGTCATGTGATAAAAATGAAGTTCAGCGTACCGGAGATCAACCAGATAGTACAATTCCAGTTACAAACCGGAGTATAGAGGATTGTGATGACCTTGAAGGTTGCTAAGCTATCTATTGAATTCGTCTACTGTTTGGCATAATTATGCGGCCAATAGACGGTCTTTTCTTTAAGGACCTAAAGGTGGACTCATGTGTGCCAACAGAATGCTTTTAAAAATCATGTTGAATTCCATTTTGCCAGAATTTTTGAATGTTATATATTTTGGGTTTTCCAGGATATCAATAAATGATCGACTGAAAGTGGATAAATCCTTTTATGTGAATCCTATTGGGATAGTATTGTCCCTCATTTTTACGCTTAATTTTTCCAGGGCACAAGCGATCTATTTTAATGCAGGATACTACTACTCGCTTGAGCAATCAAATAGTTTTTGCACATGCGATTATGAGCAGTTGTTTTTTTTGCCAATAGCGAGTGTACATGCAACAATGACAACAGATACATCGTATGTGGTGGAGTTCAACAACCAGTTACTCGAGATTGATCTTATAAATGGAACATCGAGTTTATACTTTGATTTTGATCCGCTGAATATTCCTGATGGAGGAATAGTTTGTGTGGCATCAGGAATATTTTATATGATGCAACAAGGGGGATCGGCATCAGATGAATTGTGGCGATTAAACACTAATGATGGGACTGCTACCATTGTTGGGTACACAGGATTTTCCCCGGAAGGTGATCTTACGCTCTATAATGGAGAGATTTATTACTATACTAACCAACCTGGAAATGCATCTGGAATTGTAAAGGTTGATATTTCTAATCCGGCCAACAGTGAGATAATTTTCACTATACCTTCCAATCAAGGTGTTTTTGGATTAACCGCTAGCCCCTTTTGTAATTCATTGCTCGGTACTCATGGTTTTTACGGTTCAAATGAGACAAGTTTGGCCTTAATAAATCTGATTGATGGATCATTAACCTTACTATGTAGCCTGCCCAATGCTAGTGGGGGGCTCACCTCCATGCTCGAATT
>CAZYHJ010000040.1:0-24942 GCA_964646645.1 uncultured Saprospiraceae bacterium
AGTGCAGGAAAGCTATTGGCTGTGGCATCCTGAAATTGGCCTTTGTTGTTTTTCAGATAGTAACTTTTTGGCGCCTTGGGAAATGACCCAGGAATGCATCTTCCTCCGATAATCACATCCTTGAAACCATCACCATCAGGATCTACAAGCGCAATGGCACCGGCGTTCGATCTGATGATCGGAAACTGGGCCACACGTTGCAAACCAGATTTTCCCTGATTGACATAATAACGGGTGAGATATTCCAGGTCATTTGGATTAAAGGCATTACCGCCACTGATGACCATTAAATCCAAATCACCGTCCTGATCAAAATCTTCCATGACCGAACCGCAATCCTCGTATACCGAATCATTCACAAAGGAAGGAATATCTGCTTTGATAAATTTACCGTTTACGGTTTGAGTAAATAAACTTGCCGCGAAGCCGGTTCCATTGCCCGCAAATATATCTTCCAACTGATCCCCATTGATATCGCCGACACTGATACATGGTCCTTCAGCCGACATCATATAGGGCATAAGCTTTTCCCGCTTCAGATCATTGAACCCATCTTCGCTATGCTTCCATGAAATGGCATTGGCGACAGGCTTAAACAAGGACTTACTTGTAGTGGACGTGACAGGGGTAAACGGCTTTCCTTGCCCCTTTTGCAGCGTGAGGCGCTGATTTGATTTTATATTGTTGAGCATCTCATACGATCCATCCGGCCAGCGGACGACCAAGGTATCAATCCCGCTATCCTCACCCAGGCCAAAATGAATAATTGGTTCAGAGGTAGAGAGGAAGCCCTTGTTAGTGGTCAATAGGCCATATTGATGTTTACCCTTGGTATAGATATCTACGGCTGTCCCAATGCCATAGGAATTTCCACGCTCACCCTTGACCGATACCTGTAGCCAATTTTTTCCCTGAATATCATTACGATAGATAAAAGCGTTGTCATCAATGTTGTTAACGATAATATCCATGTCCCCATCCAAATCAAGGTCAGCATACGCCGCTCCATTGGAAAAAGAAGGATGATCCATGCCTGCTTGTTTTCCGGCATTAATAAAGGAAAGCGAAGTGGAGTTAACAAAAAAGTAATTGCTCAACTTCTTACTAGGAATATATTTCAGGAACTCATTGATATCCGGAAAACGCTGAGGCGTCAGTCCGCCTGAGCGCTCTATGGAATCCCTGAAAAAATTCATGTAATCAAGGTTGGTTACATCCTTTCTGTACCCGTTTGTGATATATATATCTCTCCAGCCGTCATTATTAAAGTCGACCAATAGAGGCGCCCAACTCCAATCTGTATTAGCTACTCCCCCATACTGAGCGATATCTGTAAATGAATTGTTGCCTGTATTAATCTGCAACATATTTCTACCATTCTGACGGCCATACCCATATTGAACCAGCAGATTGTACCGGTCGAGTTGCATGACATGAGCCAACTCCTTGTAACGAATAGGATCTTCCGCTTTCATATCCAGGACCATAATATCTGGCATCCCATCATTATTAATGTCCGCAATGTCGGCCCCCATACTGTTCTGCGAGGAATGCCGGATGTACTCAAAATATCTGTCCGTAAATGTTCCGTTTTTATTGTTGATGTACACGTAATCCGGTTCGATATAGTCATTGGCTACATATAAATCCATCCAGCCGTCCTGGTTGATATCTGCAGCTGTAACACTTAATCCGAATGCGGAATTGATCATTGCGGCTTTTGCGGTGATATCTGTGAATTTACCATTCTCATTTTTGTACAACCTGTTGGATTCAAAAGGCGTCTCCGGTGTCGTAATTCGGGTAAAACTTCCGTCTTCATTTTGAGTAACTTTGATTTTAGTGGCGTCTTCAAAACCTATACGATGATTGAGCAGGAACAAGTCCAGGTCGCCATCACGATCCATATCAAAAAAGCAAGCATGGTTAGTGTTACTGTTGTCGTCAAGTCCCATTTGTTTTGACAGGTCTTCAAAAACAGGAACCTTCATTCCATTGATATCACGGTTGCCTTTGTTGATGAAAAGGTGATCTGTCTTTTTGCCATCATCATGCTTACTGGTGCGACAGCTATATAAATCCATTAACCCATCTCCATTAACATCCGCCATGGCAACGCCTGTTTTATACCCTTCCGGCGCAGCTACACCTGCAGCTTCAGTGACATCAGCAAACTTGAACGCGCCTAGATTCAGATAAAGTTTGTTTGGACTAAACGCAGAGGAAAAGTATAAGTCAGGCAATCCATCCCCGTTGACATCGCCTGCAGCTACACCACATCCATTATATAGGTATTCGTAGGTATAGATATTATAATCAAAATTTTCACTGAGTGCATTAGAGAATGCTATCCCTGTTTGCTCAGCAGGCATCAAGGTAAATCTGGCATCTACCGGAGGATGTGTTTCTTCTTTTACTTCTTCGGATTCCGATGTCTTTTTACAACCTATGGTTCCTAATAACAGGAATGCGAGGAAATAGAATGTCCTGACTACAGGCAGGAATTGGTTAAAATGGTTAGGCATCCTTTTATGTATTTAAAGCCTCAAAGATATAATTATGAAACCGGTTGTTTCCTTTGCGGCGTCAGGATATCGTGGGGTGGTGAATTACAAAGTATTAGAACGCATTAATCTCAGATCCAGCCAAAACGGAGAACTCGATAGGTCCACGATTATTAGCTATGAGTATGGCCACCTGTCCATTTGCCAGCTGAATCAGGGCGAGATCTCTGACTTCATTTTGAGCCCAGAATCCATGCATTCGGTTGTCCATATACTGAAACACTCCATCTGTTTGCTGGATGAGCACAACGCCATTGCCGGCATCCATTTCACCCGTTTCCGTTTCTGCATACATAAAATTGCCGGCCATAATAAGATCCTTTTTGCGATCTCCGTTAATATCCAGAGCAAGAATATCATTTACCGGACTGAGTTGGGCTTGCCAGGGCAGAGGTTCAGGTTTAAACTTCTTTGCACTCGCATCATACCTGAATAATGTACTGGCAAAAATCTGAGCTGTGAGTTTGGTCGCTCCTTTCAATTCATCCGCGGTAAATATGTCTTCCAGGGAAGCTGAAGCATAGGGTGTGTAGCGTAAAAATCGCTTCTTCAACATGGGAATCTGGGCTATTATCGCATCCCGCCCAGCGAACGGATAGAGTTTTTGATGAACGTAGAAACACATGATAGGATCAAGAGAGCCATTTTCATCAAAATCTTTAGCTACGAGAGTAACTGGATACTCCGCACTGGTGTGCATTCTTTGATTCAGGCCGATATTTCCGGCCACAATGTCTATATCCCCGTCCCCATCCATGTCATCCGCCAGCAATGACCGCCACCATCCTGTCGTCTGATCGAGACCGAATGTTTTGGTAGCATTTATAAATTGTTTCCCTTCTTTTCTGAAAAGGCTGACAGGCATCCAATCGCCTGCCAATATCAACTCAATGATTCCATCTCCGTCCAGATCTGCACTGCATACACTGGTAATCATACCCAATTGATCCAGTTCAGGAATAACTTCTTTTGTCACATCCCTGAACTTTCCATGATCATTGATAAGTACATAACTTTTCGGAGACTTGGGAAAATAACCAGGACTTGATCTTCCAACAATAATCAGGTCATCATCCTTGTCGCCGTCAATATCCGTAGCGTGAACAGCCCCCGCATTTGTCCGGATGATGGGAAAGGAAGCATCTCTTTTAAACTGCCCCTTCCCATCATTGATATAATATCTCGTCATGTAAGCAGGATCGTTCAGAGGAAAGGCGTTCCCACCGGATACCACGATAAGATCCATGTCTCCATCCTGGTCAAAATCCCTGAATATGGCATCGCAATCCTCAAATAAAGTATCTGAAATAAACGCTGCAAGGTAGATCGCTTCAAAACTTGCGTCTTTGCGCTGTAGAAAAAATGCAGACGAGGCGCCTGTTCCATTCCCTGCAAACACATCCTCAAAGCCATCCCCATTGATGTCATTTACAGCCACGCACGGGCCTTCGGCAGACATCATGTAGGGCAATAATCGTTCACGCTTGAAATCCACAAATTCATTTTCATGATGCTTCCAACCGGCGAGCGTGCCGGAGGCTTTGAAATAAGGTTTTGGTAACAGGGCTTGTTGCCGTTTGACCACTTCGCCAGTACCTTTCTTCCAGGTTAAGCGTTGATTTGGTTTGACATTCTTCAGGATTTCTGTTGTTCCATCCGGAAAGGTCAACCATACCGAATCAACCATTGCCGCATGGCTTAACCCAAAATGCAGAATAGGTTCAGAAGTAGAGTAGAATCCTTTTGTGGCACTCAGATAGCCTTGCTGATGAAGTGCTCCTGCATATATATCGGCCACGGTTCCAAAACCATCTGTATTGCCACTTTCTAAAGCAACATCAATTTGAAGCCAATTTTTGACTGGTGTTTCGTTTTTGTAGATAAATGCAGGCGCATCAATATTATTGACAATGATATCAAGATCTCCATCCTGGTCCAGATCTGCGTAAGCGTAGCCACTGGAAAAGGAAGGCTGATCCACGCCGGCACCAGCGCTTGCATTAACAAATACACATTCCTCATTATTGATCAACAGGTAATTTGGAATTTGTTTCTCAGGAAGGTATTTCAAAAAATCGCGTATGTCCGGATACTTTTCAGATGACAATCCGCCAGTACGCTGGATAGAATCCCTGAAATAAATAAAGTAATCCTGCTGGGTCAAATCCTTACGATACCCGTTGGTGATAAAAATATCTTTCCATCCATCATTATTATAATCAGCAAAAGCTGCTCCCCAACTCCAGTCTGTCGCAGCCACTCCTGCATATTGTCCAATCTCGCTAAAGGTACCGTTGCCATTATTTAATTGGAGTACATTTCTTCCATTTTGACGACCGTAATCATATTGTACCATCAGGTTATAGCGGTCATATTGCATAAGGTTCACCATTTCTTTGTCCCTGAATGGATCCTCAGGCTTCATATCGACGACAAGGATATCCGGTAAACCGTCATTATTGATGTCACCCACGTCTGATCCCATGCTGCTTTGGCTGGTATGCCTGAGGTATTGACTACTATGATCAGAAAACGTAGCGTTCTTGTTGTTAATGAGCATCATATCCGGTTCCATAAAATCATTCGCGATATACAGATCGGGCCATCCATCCTGGTTGATATCGCACGGCGTTGCGCTGAGCCCAAAAGCAGAACTTTCCACTCCGGCCTTTAGCGATACATCTTTAAAGACTCCATTTTGATTTTCGTATAATCTGTTGGATTCATAGGGCGTATCCGGTTTAGTTTTTCGTTCTACTTTTCCCTTGGCATTCTTCTGCAATCTTAGGTCATTCGCCTGGTTAAAATCGATACGATGGTTGAGTTGGAAAAGATCAAGATCGCCATCCCGGTCATAATCAAAAAAACAAACGTGATTCGTATTCATGCTATCCCGCAATCCCAATCTAGCCGATTGCTCCTCAAATATGGGAATGCGCAGACCTTGCTCCTCCTGAATGCCTGTTTGGATAAATACCTCATCGGCATTCGTGCCATAATGCGGTTTACTGGTTTTACAGCTATAGAGGTCTATCCGGCCATCACCATTAATGTCTGCCATAGCCACCCCGGTTTTAAAGCCGTCAGCCGCGCCAACACCTGCAATGCCAGTAACATCTTTAAATTTCATTCCTCCGAGGTTCAGGAACAACTTATTGGGAAGCCTCGAGGCAGAGAAATAGAGATCAGGCAAATCATCCCCATTGACATCCCCAGCCGCAACTCCTCCGCCATTGTAGATATACTCAAATACAAAGTTGTTGTACTCATAATCAACCGTGATGGTATTGGCAAAGTCCACATTGGTTTCTGCAGGAGATAAGAGGGAAAATTTTACATCTGAAGGGACTGCATTTGAACGTCCTTCTGTTACTCCTTCAGCCTTTTTACAGGAGGAAAAGACGACTAATGAAGGAATAAGGATAAAACCGAAAAGTAAAGGTAGAGACAATCGAAATGGAGACATAAATAAAGTGTAAAGTGGTCGACAATTCCAAATATACAAATCGTGTTCATTGGTTTGTATGCATCCCTATTTCATTCTTAGCGAGGTTAGGTCGAACGTCCATGATGGGTGCCTGGCGTCCGGAAAACCTGAATGAATTACCTTTAAAGCGTGGCCGCATGATTGTATTATGCCAATACAGGCGCAACCAAGTATAAATCGATGGCATGCACTGAGTGTAACTTATTGTCTGATAGCGAATTGCCTTGCAAACCTTAATCCATCCCTATGAATATACGTCTGGACCGTAACCTGATATTTTTTGATATTGAATCCACCGGTTTAAATGTCATCCGCGACCGGATCATCCAACTGGCGATGATCCGCTATCATGAAGATGGAAGCCCACCTGTCGAGCGTATGTACCTCATCAATCCAGGTATACCCATTTCGCCGGAGGCCATGGCCGTTCATGGTATCACCCCACAGGATGTAGCCAACAAACCAACCTTTACACAACTGGCAAAGGAAATCTTTGAGTTTATCGGGGACGCCGATCTTGCAGGTTACAATTCCAACCGCTTTGATATTCCGGTACTCATGGAAGAATTTGCAAGGGCCGGTATCGATTTTGATGTTGATCGCAGGAGGACGCTCGACGTGCAGCGAATTTTTTACAAAATGGAGCCCAGGACCCTTTCCGCGGCCTACCAGTTTTATTGCGGGAAATCCATTGAAAAGGCTCATGATGCCCTTGAGGATGTGCGAGCTACCGTTGAGGTGCTTGAGGGCCAGCTGATTAAATATGAAGGGATCGACTTTCAACCGGAAGAAGGGGAGACCATTGCCACTCCGATCAGAAGAGATATAGATGCGCTTTCGGTTTTCACGAATGATACGCAGACTGTAGATGCCACGCAGCGGCTCAAGTATGACCACAACGGACAAATCGTTTTCAACTTTGGCAAGTATATCGGTCGCCCGGTAGCCGAGGTGCTGGTGGCCGACCAACAGTATTATCACTGGATGCTGAACAAAGAGTTTTCATACCAGGTCAAGAAGATCATCAAAAAGCTTGTAGATGAATACAAACGGAATCAAAAAAGCTGAAACAATCAGGTTTCTTTTCATGGTCATCGTTATCCAGTTGTGCTCTTGGAGTTGCAATACACGTATTGAAGGTTGTCTGGATGTACAGGCTGACAATTTTGATTTTGACGCGGAACTGGCATGTTCGGGTTGTTGTACCTATCCCACGATAGGTTTAGCCTTGAGTCAAAAATGGCAGGACCGTAATTTTACCAATACGGATACTCTTTATGATCAGTTTGACCAACCGTATAAAATACAGGACCTAAAATACTTCCTGACTTCATGGACATGGAAGGATGCAGATGGGGTAGTGTACACCGTGGACAGCGCAAAAGCTGATTGCGGGGATGAAGTGCTGGTATATGCTCCGGACAACATCATCATTGATACCAGGCAATTCAGCTACACCATGGGTAATATTCGCAACTCGCCTGAAATGACCAACCTGAATTTTATTGCCGGGATCACACAGGATTTCAATTGCCTTGATCCGGAAGATCCGGCAGTTCCGGACAACATTACAAAGGACAGCCCGCTATGGAATCCGGAGACCTCATCCCTTTCCGCCATTCGCATGGTACTGCAACTGCAAATAGACACCACGCTGTACGATACCGTGTTTGTGGACCTTCAACAACCCTTTTACATCCCCTACAATGAATCTTTTATCAGAGGAACAGACACCCAGATAAAGCTGACGGTGGATTATAACTTGTGGTTTAGTGAAGTAAATGTCAATGATTTGTCATCTTTCGGACAATCTGTAGAGCAACATCTTCCGGGCAGCATCTTTCCAACGCCCTGATTCGTTTATACCAATGCAACTAAGCGAAGCTGCTTAATGTTATTAGCTAAAGTCAGTCATCCTATATCATGAAAAAAAACATTTTATTCCTGCTTTTAGGTCTCTCCGCATTATCGATGTGGTCCTGTAAAGAAGATGATAAAGAAGGAACCATGACCATCCGGTTTAAAGCTGTTTATGACGGTCAACCGTTACAGACCTTTACTACCTTACCCTTTGAGAATGGACAGCAATTACAGTTTACGCACCTGAGTATGTACATCGCTGACATGCATCTCACCACCGCCTCCGGTCAGGAAAGTCTGACGGATATTGAACTCGTGGATTTGAGCTATGATAATTCCACAGCGGCAGCCGAAGGATATACCGTCACCCTGCAAAATGTTCCTGCCGCCTCCTATACGGGCATTAGTTTTGGTGTCGGTGTACCCGCTGATCTTAATGCGATGAAACCAGCTGATTTTCCCTCCAGTCATCCTTTGAGTAAATCAGGATATTACTGGGAAGCTTGGCAGAGTTATATTTTTTCCAAAACCGAAGGCCGACTGGATACGTTGGGTAATGGCAACCTGGATCTGGGATTCGCGCTCCATGTTGGATCCGATCCTTTGTACAGCATACTCCAGGCCGCGGTTCCGGTAGAAATAGAAGACGGTAAGGAAAAGACAATTGAAATCGTATTGGATTATAAGGTATTACTACAGGGAATTGATATCAAGGGAAACCCACAAAATCATAATCCGTCAGATATCGGAAATATCACTGCCCTGGTGAATAATATGGGTGAAGCCTTTACACTGTACCAATAGCTCTGATCATGTCCACACACAGGCATTCCTGGTTTTGGGTCATATTTATGGCCCTGTCAGTTATCGGTTTGATGCAATGCGAAGATTCCATTGACGATCAATATGTCAAGGATAAGGATCTGTCTTACATACCGTATGAACCAGTGTTGTATACCGTTTCGCTGCCTTCAGATTTTCCGGCGCTGGAGCAGCCTGCCGACAACCCTATGACGGTAGATGGTATTCGACTCGGCCGCAAACTTTTTTACGACCCCATACTTTCAATTGATAGTACAATTTCCTGTTCCTCCTGTCATAACCCTTCATTATCCTTTACAGATAGTCTACCCCAAAGCATAGGCGTAAATGGAACCACACGGCGAGGGTCTATGAATCTTATTAACGTCGGACTACATTATCATGGGTTGTTTTGGGATGGTCGCTCGTCCAGTCTGGAAGCACAGGCCTTGTTGCCTATTGAGGATCCCATAGAAATGGGGGAGTCCTGGGATAGGGTGGAAGAGAAATTGAGAAATCATCCGGAATATCCTGCCGATTTCAGAAAGGCCTTTGGCATTCCATCCAGTTCAAAAGTAGATCGCTACCTCGCAGCCAAGGCCATAGCTCAGTTTGAACGCAGCATAGTATCCGGAGGAAATACAAAGTTTGACCGGTTCGCCCGTGGAGAAATCTTTCTGGAGGAGAATGAATATAACGGTTATCTCATGTTCTTCGATCTGGGAAGGCCCGCATTACCAGACGCTGAGTGCGGACATTGCCATAATTCGCCACTTTTTGCAACCAATGACTATTTCAACAATGGATTACAGGAATCGTCGGACCTGGTGGGATTCGGAGATTTGGGTTTGGGCGGTACTACAGGATTAGCTCCGGATAACGGCAGATTTAAAGCACCCACGCTAAGAAATATAGCCCTGACGGCTCCCTACATGCACGATGGCAGGTTTGAATCGCTTGAGGAAGTCATCGAACATTATAATAGCGGGGGAAAATTCTCTCCAAATAAAAATGCCTTCCTGTATCCGTTGCATCTCACAGAAAGCCAGAAGGCTGATCTGATCGCGTTTTTACATACCCTTACGGATACGACGGTCATTACAAATCCCGATTATCAGAGTCCTTTTTGATCCCGGAAGCGACTTACACGAGATTTTTTATTCACTTTTTTAGGTGGGAATTTGATGAGTTCAGATCATTTATATTCACAAATATTTATGATTTTCTCTTCGATATAAATTTTATATCCTTAAATTCTGTTGTTTAAAGATTATATAATTCTTTAATATGAATATTTATCCGTAACAATACCCAATTTTTGTACTTGTTCTGAGCGAAGAATCTCCTGATCATTGTATCATCAATTCAAAGAGAGATTAAATCTCCGGTAGAAGAACCGGAATTCAATTTAGATATGTTCATGGGATTATAATTCTGACGGATAGAAGGTTGCCTCGAGAAAGGCAACTTTCTGTCCTCTTTAACAGAATGGCCCGCCGAATGATCTGAATTTCAATAGGATATGTTCATGGGATTATAATTTGTAAAGCTGGGTAGTTCTGAAGTGAGCCTCCCAGCTTTTTTTTTATACCCTTCCCATGAAACCTAAAGGTGCCTTTCCAGATAAACCTTTGTCTTCCAATACATTAATCCAATAATTGAGGATTAGAACTGACCTTCTCCCTGTTCTTCCTTCTGATCCGTATTGTTGATTTTGTTCTTTTTCCCGGACCGATCTTTGGCATCCAGCTTGCCGAATTTATATCCCACATTGATACCAATCGACCGCACGGGGCGGATCGTAGTATTATTTTGATAGAAATCTGTGCCGGTCATCTCCCGCTCCCACACCTGATTTTCCTGGAAAGGTTGGGATATGCTCAATCCGAGAATCAATTTTCGGTTGAAAAATTCCTGCTTAATGGCAAAACTGGACATGACCCAATTTGGAAGTTTCCCCTGAACCGTATAGGTTGGCGAACGGAAAAAAGAAAATCCCTCCATTTTCAGCGTTTCCGAAAGATTGTAGGTCAGGGTGATCCTGCCATTATAATCTATCCCGGAATTGGAAAGTTCTTCGCCTTCAAACTGACCTTCCGAACTCCAGTAGTTGAAATCCGCTCCTCCCCGGATCGTAAACTTTTTACCTATGCTCACAGACCCAAAGGCATTTATCCCTACCGCATAGCGGGTGCCAAAATTTTGAAAAGTCGTCTCGGACACATCCTCATCATTAATATAGAGCAGCGTTTCAATGAGGTCTTCGGTTCGTCTGCCAAATAACGCCAGGTTGATCGTGCTTCCTTTGATAAATAAGTTTGTTCCGATCTCCACCTGGTGCATCAGTTCTGGTGCCAGATAGGGATTACCATAAGATATATCCCTTTCGTCATTGTATTCCACAAATGGATTGACATTCCGCTGGCTTGGCCGCTGAATGCGTTGATTGTAGCTCACTTTAATCTGGTTGTAGTCACCCACTTTCCTGGATAAAGTGAAATTGGGTAACAAATTCAGATAATCATTTTGGAAAGGGTTGTCTACTACTTCAAAATCACCTCCCATCACGGTCCATTCCAAACGGGTACCGGCAATCAGGGTATAGTCTTTCCCCAGCGAAAATTGACCTGAAACATAGCCACCAAAAACATCCTGATCATAATAGAACACATCGGTTCGTAGCGGATCAATCTTCCAGACAGCCTGGTCCGGATCGTATACCTGATACTCGAAATCACTTTCTATATCCCTGAGCGTGCCTTTAAGGCCTGCTTCCAGAAGAAAATCTTCAGTGACCGGATGAGCATAGTCTGTCTGCAGGGTTAGCTCAATATTGTCTCCACGATCTCCATTATTCTCTAGCGCATCCGGAAATGTTTGAGGTAATGCATAACTCAGGTCGTAATCATAGTCGGAGAAATTGTCATCCTTATCCAGCTCAAAGGCCAGACTCCATTCCTGCTTATCCTGCTTGAATTTCCTGGAATACACCCCTTCGAGATCCCAACCTCCCCGATTGGTTAATCCGTCCGTAGTGCGCCTGTAAATCTCTTCCACCTGCTCATTGACTGAGTATGTTGAAAGCACGTCATTATCATTACTGCTCCTGTGCCCACGCGTCGTGAACCCTCCCGAGAGTTGATTCAAGGCGTTGATATTGTATTCCGTTCCCAGGCTGAAACGATACCCCAACCGATCGGATGTGTTAAACCCATCCTGGGTAAGGAAACTCGGAGTGCCTGCGCTATAATCTTCCCGCCGGAAATTGCTCTCCCCGGTTTGTGGCCAGGCATAATGTCCCCCTCCTGAAGCATTTATACCTAAACGACCTCTGCCATAATTGACATTCATATTACCCCTGTTAGACCGGGTACCTGCGGTCAGGTCGACGGAACCTGCCAGGCCTTCAATGTTTTTCTTTTTTGTAATGATGTTGATAATTCCTGCTGTGCCTTCTCCGTCATATTTGGCAGAAGGAGACGTAATCACTTCTACGGCCTTAATCTGGTCAGCAGGCATCATTTTCAGCGCATCGGCAACGCTTGCACTAAAAATTCCCGAAGGACGTCCATTGATCAATATTCTTACATTTTCTGATCCTCTGAGCGAAACGTTTCCATCGAAATCAACCGCAAGAAGCGGCACATTGCGAAGTACATCGGCGGCATCACCTCCACGGGTTGTGATATCTTTTTCCGCATTGTATACTATTCTATCCGCCTTGGCTTCGACAAGAGGACCTTCGCCCACTACCCTGACTTCATCCAATTCCATGGTTTCGGATTGCATCCAGACCACTTTTACATCCACATCCGGTTTTTCAGGAGTTAATGTAAAAGCACTGATTTCACTTGGCTGATACCCTATAAATACAACCTGAAGCCTGTAAGTCCCCATAGCCACGGCTGAAATTCTGAATTTACCGTGCTCATCTGTTACAGTACCATCAACGGTTTTGTCAGTTTCCTGGTCAATAAGTCCTACTGATGCAAATGGAACGGGTTCCCTGGTCAGCGTATCCCTTACCGAGCCGCTGATCGTTCCTGTGATCTTCTTACCGGATCCAACCGGGTATTGGGCTGTGAGGGTCAGGGACAAGGGGAGAAAAAGGAATACGAGGAATTTCCACATCAGGGCAAAAATAGATCAGCAAAATGAAACAACGAATTTCAGATGAAGTTGCGATGAATGATAAAATTTTGCCATAAATGGGTATAGGGTCAATTTTATTTTCTATTTTTCGGCAAACAAAACACAATATTTCAGCTATGAAGCAATTCCTACTCATCCTTTTGGTTGTTGGCTGCTTAGTTCCCACCCAGTTGTGGGCCCAGCTTCCTGACGGTTCTCCTGCTCCGGATTTTACGCTTACGGATATTGAAGGGAATACCCACAACCTCTACACTTACCTTGCCCAAGGCAAGATGGTTGCTCTTGACTTTTCAGCCACCTGGTGTGGCCCTTGCTGGAATTACATGCAGGGTGGCGCGCTGGAAGCTTTCTGGGAAGAACATGGACCCAATGGTGACAACACAGCTCAGGTGCTCTTCATCGAAGCAGATCTGAGTACAGGCATGGATGACCTCTTGGGCGAAACCAGCGAATCCCAAGGTAACTGGGTTGAAGCCATTCCTTATCCGATCATAGACCTTACTTCCGGTCAAACCTCTTCCGATTATCAGATCGCATACTATCCGACACTCTATGCAGTGTGCGCAGACCAGACCGTTTATGAACTAGGACAGGTCGGTTCGCAGGAATGGGAAGAATTCATTACCAGTTGCATGCTGGCCGCTAACGTGGAGACTATCCAGGATGCCACTTGCTACGGTGACGGTGAAATATCTCTGGATGTGAGCGGGGGCATCAATCCTATTTCCTACACCTGGAGCAATGGATCTCACGCTTCAACCTTAACTGGTGTAGGTGCGGGAACCTATAGTGTAACTGTATCAGAAGGAAATGGGAAACTCGCAGTTATCGAAGATCTGGTGATTGAAGGCGCTGAGGATCCTATTGAATTGGCTTCCTCTGAGATTGAACCCGCATTGTGTTTTGAATCCGCAACGGGTAGTGTAAGCATTTCTCTGGCAAACGCCGTGGCACCCATCGCTTATGACTGGAGCAATGGATCCTCCTCACAAAACTTGACGAACGTTACTGCTGGAACATACGATGTATTGGCCACGGATGCTAATGGCTGCGAGTTTGAAGAATCCTTTACGGTAAGTGAACCTGATGAATTGGTAGCATCTTTTGAAACCACTCCGGATTATTGTGATCTGGAAAATGGTACAGCCGCTTTCGAAATTGATGGTGGTGTCGGTGGTTATGAACTATCCGCATCAGAAGGAAATGTTGTAGGTTTTAACATTATTGATCTTCCCGCAGGAGTGTTTACAGCCACAGTAGAAGATAATAACGGCTGTATTTGGGAGGAACAAATTGAAATTGAAGGAGAGGCTGCGCCAGAACTTTATTTCACTCCTGATCCTTCTATTTCATGCACCCAGCCTTTAACGACAGTTACCGGATATGTACAAGGCGGAAGCGGAGATTTTGAGTTTTTGTGGACAACCACGAATGGAAATATAGTAGGACCCAATAACCAGGCATCCGTACAGGTTGATGCAGGTGGAGATTATGATTTATTGGTCACAGATATTTTCACGGGTTGCCCTGTTGAAAGTAGTGTCGAAGTCAGCAGTACAGTAGATCCTCCTGCAGTCAGCGCCGGCGCGGATACACCAATCACTTGTGAGGATCTCCAGATTGAATTAGCCGGATCAGGTGATCCTAATAATACGATCGAATGGAGTACTTCCAATGGAAATATCGTTGAAGGAGGAAATACCTACGCGCCGACCATCAGTGCTCCCGGACTTTATATTATTGAAGTAGTAAATCCTGCCAACAACTGTTCAAATCTGGACAGCGTGGTTGTCATCAATGATTTTAATCCTGCAGTTGCGCAGTATCAATTCCAGACAAGTGGTCTGACCATGATCGGTACGGACCAATCCACAGGAAGCAATCTGACCAATTATCTATGGAACTTTGGCGATGGTAATACCTCTACTGATCCCAACGCAGTGCATACCTATGCCGCAGAAGGTACATATGAAGTATGTCTCAGTGTAGAAAATGGTTGCGGACAAAGTTCTATTTGCTACCAGGTACAGGTGAGTCCATCAGGCAGCACCATCCTCGTAGTTGACCAGATTCACCATGTTTCATGTTTCTCAGGCATTGACGGTGCCATTACCGTATTCGTCAATGGTGGCACAGGCAATTATTCCTATGCCTGGACCGGTCCTGAAGGCCAGAATTACAATGAACAGAATATTGACAGTCTGATCGCAGGGGTTTACCAACTGGTTGTGTCAGATGATCAGGGAAATCTTTACATAGGTGAGTACACCGTGACACAACCTCCTGTCATCGAACTGTCAGGTAGCACAGTGGTAGATAACCTTTGCTTTGGACAAAATGCAGGTTCCGTTGCTGTTAATATCATTGGCGGAGTTACGCCATACAGTTACTCCTTTAACAATGGACCGGTTCAATCTGAAAACTATATCAATGGATTACCTGCAGGTACAGTAGAATGCATGGTCATTGATTCTAACGGATGTGTATTTATTGCAGGACCATATACCATTCAGGAACCAGCTGTCATCGGACATGATGCTGCCGTCACAGGTGTTCGTTGTTTTGGCGAATCAAATGGTGCTATTCAACTTAACGTTACAGGTGGTGTAGCTCCATACAGTTATCTATGGGATCTCAACAATCAAACAGAGTCTGCGATCAGTCAGTTAACTGCAGGAACATACCAATGTGTCGTTACAGACCACAATGGCTGTATCAGCAATGCAAGCGTAGTAGTTACCCAACCTGATGAATTGGCCGCAGCCAATATTCAGGCAGTGAATGCGACAAACACAGAATCTAATAATGGTAGCATTAGTATTGAAGTCGTTGGAGGTGTTGCCCCTTACACCGTGACATGGAACAACAATGCCACTGGTACATCCATACAGGGACTCGTGCCAGGTGAATACTTCTATACGATTACTGACGCTAATGGTTGTATCACTGGAAATACTGCTCCAATTGTGATCAGCGGCACGACTTCATCAAATGAGGTTTACTGGTCACAGTTTATTTCCATTGCACCAAACCCAACCAAGGGCGAAGTGGTCATGATCACATGGAAAGGACTCGATATCGATAGGGGAGTGCTGACACTGCTGAATGCTGAAGGCCGTCGTATCGACAGTCAGGTCATCACGCAAGGCAATGGAAACTGGGATCTATCGGGAGCCCGTTTATCAAATGGTATTTACATAGTCCTCTTCGAGACGGAGGGAACTGCAGTGCCATTTAAACTTGTCGTGCTCTAACGAGGAATCAAATCGAAATAAAAAAGCCTGATGTAAACATCAGGCTTTTTTATTTTAAGCAGTTGCCGCCGCTTTCTTTGGACGGCCAGGTCCGCGACCGCTTTTCTTAACGGCTTTCTTGGCCTTTACCGTTTTGTTGGCAGAACCCTTTGGACGTCCGCGCTTTCCTTTCTTTTTAGCTGGAGTAGCTGCTACCGCTGCTGCTTTAACAGCACCTGGCTTACGACCACGTTTCTTGCCTGGTTTACGGCCACGCTTGGCACCACCTGCTGGAGCAGTTGCTCCGGTAGCACCGAGTTTAGCCAATACCCAATCAGCTACGCGCTGCCGGGTGTTAGCGTCAAGACCTTGGAGGGCATCATATACTGCCGCCATCGCCTTTAATTCCGGATCATTCATTTTAAAACGTTTAATTAAGGTTAAATAAATCTCATGGTGTCGTACCAGAGGAAACAAATCAGGGGAATTTTGGTGTTATACCTACAAATGTAATATGCCTGACAATAAATTCAGCAATTTATTCAGTCCATTTAGTTTTCCTAATTTTGACAAATGAAAAAGCTACTTCTCACCTCGGGGGTGTTAAAAGGCCATTTATTGCCAATATTCATCCTTTTAATTACTTCATTTTTTCCTTTCAGGGGTCATGCTCAGAAGCATTATACAGCTGAATTAAGCTATGCCGTGAAGTTGGGTACTACTAAACCCATTCATAATATCAGTGGAATTTTACCCGCAGATCAGCAAAAATTGCAAGACCGGAAAAACAATAAACCAAGGGTCATTCCCAATTTTGGCGGCAGGCGACCCTTGATGGAGCATAATCCGAATGCCCTGCCTCAAGGACGGGACCCTCTTTTTCAATCGACCGGAAATCGCATGCCAACAAACGATGTGTTGCCTCTTGTAAACATCGAAGGTATAGGCCAGGAAGCGTCAGGTTCAGTACCTCCGGACGTGAATGGAGAAATAGGGCGCGATTATTATGTCGAGATTGTCAATGCGACGCTATTCAGAGTCTTTGATAAATCAGGTAATCCCGTGAGTGGTTTGATTTCAGCAAATTCAATTTGGAGCCAGGTGGGTCAAACCTCTGCAGGGGACCCCATCTTATTGTACGATCAGCAAGTAGACCGATGGTTCCTGACAGAATTCCCATCAAATAATCGAGTATTGGTAGCGATTTCGCACACCGCTGATCCAAGGGGCAGTTGGGATGCCTATGCCTTTCAAACGCCTCGATTTCCAGATTTTCCAAAATATGGAATATGGCCCGACGCCTATTATTTGACGGCCAATGAATCCGGAAATAACTTTCCGATCTATGCCATCAACAGAGAGGATATATTGGCAGGGGCGCCTACAGCCCGAATCCAAAGACTTACGGTTCCAAAAGTTGGCGCTGTCTTTTTTGAAGTGGGGCAGCCCGCGGATTGGGATGGCCTAACTGCTCCGCCTGCCGGAAGTCCCGGTATCGTGCTGAAATTAAATGACGATGACTGGGGATCCGCGGATCAGGATGAAATACTATTTCATAAAGTCAATATTGATTGGGATAATCAGGCCAATTCAAATATTGAAGTGACGTCCATTCCCACAGCTCCGTTTGATACAGATGGATGTCAACTCGAAAACACTGGTGGATTTTCATGCATACCACAACCAAACGGACAAGGCATCGATGGAGCTCAATGGATCATTACCAACAAAGCTCACTATCGCAATTTTGGGTCCCATGAATCCCTCGTCATGTGTTTTATGGTGGATGTGACCGGTGATGATGTCGCAGGTATACGATGGATTGAATTCAGGAAAACAGCCGCAGAAGACTGGCATATTTATCAGGAAGGAACAGTAGGCTCAGATGATGGAATTCATCGGTTTATGCCGGCCATCGGACTTGATGGTCAGGGTAACATTGGATTAGGCTATGCCGTATCCGGCTTTGACAAATTTCCTTCGCTGCGGTATACCGGCAGATATTCAATCGATCCTCCCGGGGAGATGACGTTTACTGAGTTTGAATTCGTTTCCGGAACCGGAAGTCAAGGATTTGATCGTTTTGGTGATTATTTCTCCATGGGTGTAGATCCTGCGGATGAATCCACCTTTTGGTTTGCCGGTCAGTACTTGAAAAGCTCCGGAAATTGGGGTACCCGAATTGTAGCCTTTGAAGCTGGAAGAGACACACTCGATGTATTTCCTGTGTCTTTGCAGGCACCGGCAAATGACGGAATACTTGGGCAACAGCAAGTGACATTTACGATGCTCAACAGAGGACTGACTACTGCTATGGAATTTCCTGTGGGCTATCAATTCAACCAGGGAGAGTGGATTACAGAAACACCGGATAATGACAGCCTTGAAGTGGATAATGAGTATACCTATACGTTTACAACACCTGTCAGTTTTGATGCCCCCGGCACTTATCCGCTGCGCATAGCCACTTTGCTCCTTGATGACCGCAAGAAGCAAAATGACACGCTGACGTTTATGATTACCAAATACGGCTTAAAAGATGCCGCCTTAGAATATAATCTCTCACAGGAACAATCCATCATTTGCGATCACGAAGCTTTGGTTTCCATGACGCTTCGTAATGCCGGACTGGATACGATGCGGCAAGCCTCGTTCATTTTATTCCTGGCAGGCAATGCTGTGGATACAATCGACTGGACAGGAGAACTTGCTTTTGGGGAGGAAACTACATTTGATTTTCTTGCAGCGGTTGCAGAAGGAGACAATGCCTTCTCAATAGATGTTTACCTGATCAACGAGAGTTTCTCAGATGATGTACCCGGTAATAACCAGGCTAATTGGGTCATCACCGCATACCCTGATGGCGAACAGGCGTTTCTCACGCTGACCACAGACAATTTTCCACAGGAGACAACCTGGAAGCTTTTTGACGGCAATGGAACTGTCATTGCCACAGGCGGTCCATTTGCGGAGCAACGTACCTCTTATAGCGAAGCTTTTTGCCTTGATCCGGAGGCGTGTTACACCTTCACCGTATTTGATGCCTTTGGAGATGGAATGTCTGCCCAGGGTGTCCAGGGTGATTTTGAAATTTTCAATGAGGAAGGGGTATTAATCGCACAACTCGCGCGACCTAATTTTGGCTCACAGTCAAGCAGTGAGTTCTGCCTGACCGCACAATGTCTGTTTTCGATTGAAGCGGGCGTGACAAATGCCTCTAAGGAAGGGGCCAATGATGGTGTGGTAATCCTTGAAAATGAAAATAGCCTTGGCGATGTGACCTACAGCATTGATGGTGGAATCAATTTCCAGACATCTCCAATGTTCACCTCCTTACCGGCCGGGGAATATGAGATTATAGCAAGAGACGGAGCAGGATGTCTCGACACGATCACGGCCTCAATCATTTCTTGTCAATTGGAAATGAGTGTTACGACGATGCCTGCCCTTGGTGGAGATGTCGGGCAAATCCATATTGCCGTCTCCGGCAACTTTGGACCTGTAACGTACAGCATTGGCGGAGGAGCGTTTGTGACGGATTCCTTCTTTCTTATGCTTGAACCCGGAGAATATGTGGTTACCTCTAAAGACAGTGCTGGTTGCAGTGTGACCGATACGGTCACTGTATCTACATCCGTATCCACCACAGAAACTGCTGCAACCGGATTCGTATCCATTTCACCCAATCCCGGTAAAGGACGCTACCAGGTAGAAGCGCTGTTACCAGATCAGATTGATGTCTTCGTGCCCTATACTATTTTCAATGGGGCAGGGGAACCGATACTTTATGGTACTCTGGCGCTGTATAACAACAGTTATAAAGGTGAAATCTCGCTGCGGGCATATGCCAGCGGGCTTTATTATTTCATGCTCTCTACTAAAAAAGGTATGATGGTGAGACGGTTGATCAAAGTGGATTAAGGCAAATGGTGAATCACAAATATGCCGATGAAGCGGAGATCAGGGACAAAATCGAAATCCTGTTTTCTTTTCGCAAACTGACCTCATTGCTGGGTATTTCAGGGTTGGATGCGGATAAAGCATTTACTTCCGGGTTGCATGACCTTCAATATAGTATTTACCTGTTAGATGCCTATCTCGAAAGCACGTGGGATATACAACCGGAGCCGCTTACGGAAAGATGGGAGCAAATTTATGATGCGATGGCACGCCTGGGATATGGACCAAAGGAAGCACGTCGCATGCTTAAAGAGATCCGGCAGTATGAGCGAATCGAACTTAACTGCCGCAAAAGAAAGTGGCCCACACGCGAACCATTTAAAAAGTTCTATACGATCAAATCCTGCGATGTACGATTGATCAGGCAAATCATATATCTGGCTGCTCCGATTTTGAGTGCGGACTGGAAACCAGAGGCATGGAAATATTATGATATGATCACGGAGGTCAATGATGATATCGCCGATGTCACCGAAGACCTGAATACCTTTAATGGCAACAGATTTCTGATCGGGGTATTGCGGAAGGGGCTTCCAAAAACGGCTGATCGCTATGCGAATAAATTAAAGCAGATTCAGGCCGGTGCAAAACGGTATTTTGTAAAACACAGTGAGTATGGAAAGCATGCTCAACTCCGGGAATGGACTTCAATATCGTACAGGGAAACATTAACCTTAATCACTGACCTGCAGCAAAAAAAAGATCATTCCATTTTCACCACATCATGGATGTTGCAGAAAATGGAATGATCCGGTCAGTTCCTGGATCCTTATTTAGAATATATAAGATGCTGTTCCGACAATACGTGTCGGCTTTCCGGTGAGCGCAAGCGGTTCGCCGTTTACATTCATATGGGCACCATATTGTTTCATGTCCATCTGGCAGGAGATCCCGAAACGCATAGAGGCCCATTTGGCGGCAAGACCAGCGTGCCAGGAAAACTGCAAGGGATTGAGGTCATCCTGAAAGCCATTGATGGCCTCCATTTCATTCTGATGAGCGACCATGATTTTAGGAATGAATCCACTGGTAAACTCCATAAATTTCAAGTCCACACCAATAGATACGGGAAGGTTGATTATGTGTGTAGTCTCGGTGTATTCCAGGACTTCGGATGAACGCACAAATTCGGGATACGTATACTCCACATCATATACATATGATTGCTGGTTGTACTGAGCTTCTGCCTGCAGAAAAAATGGGGCAAAAGAATGTCGTGTTCCACCTCCGATATAAAAGGATGAATTAATCTTGTTGAGATTGAATGTAAATTCATTGACCGGTTCCGCACGATTGGCGAAAATATAGTGTCCCTCCGGGGTCTGCTGCGGAGCCACCCCAAGTGAAACAATCCATTGTTGTTGTGCGGCGATTTGTTGAAAACCGGCTGTGGTCAGCAGGACCACCATCAGGATATAGATTTGATTTTTCATTGTGATATGTTGGTTTGGTATTCAGATATGTTTGAAGGGTTAACGCACAATTCGTGCCTTAGTGTGTGCATGTTCGCATGATATGGTCTGAATTAGAAATATTTTAACGTTTGAACCTGAAGCTAATGCCTCATTAAATTTTACAAGAGACTGCCTTTGTCAAAATAAAAATGCTTAACGCTGATGAATGTGAAATATTATTTAGCACATGGGTGCTGCCGCCAAATAATAGACTATTTTGTCTTTAATTGACTTTTTTTGTACTTTTTATATCCGGGTACCGCCACATGGCTTTCATAAAGCGTCGGATTGTAAAAGCGTACCTTTGAGGGCAATGGCAAACCGGCAATAATGGGGGAGGACCAACTTCATATTAAGTTTATCGGCAGTTTCACGGATGTAAGGCAGTGTCCTGAAGATCATTTACCGGAATATTGCTTTATCGGTCGCTCCAATGTGGGGAAGTCCTCTATGATCAATTGCATCACCGGGCAAAAAGAGATGGCCCGGACATCAGCTAAACCAGGTAAAACTCAGGCGATCAATCTCTTCACGGTGGGTGAGCCCGGCCAATGGAACATTGCCGACCTGCCGGGATATGGTTTTGCACGCGTATCCAAATCGAGCAGGGCCCAGTGGTCTAAATTGATTCATGGGTACATCCGGCAACGCGATAACCTATGCTGCACGTTTCTGTTGATTGATATCCGTCATCCCCAGCAGGAAAACGACAGAGTATTTATGAATAACCTTGGCGAGCAACAGGTTCCATTTTGTTTGTTGTTTACCAAGGCTGATAAATTGAAACCGGAAGAATTGAGCGAAGCGGTCGAAAAGTATAAAAGCAAAATACTTGAGGATTGGGAACTGCTGCCTCCGTATTTTATCACCTCCAGTCAAACAGGTATGGGACGTGCTGAGATACTGGAATTCATCCACAAAACGAATGCTATTTTTGCAAAGCATGTCCATCCATAGCATATGAAGATCTACCCTCAGCTCATTCCGGATATCAAGGATTGGCCTATCCAGAAACTCTATCAGGACAGGGACGGTCTGATCGAAACTGTTGATCAGCAGACGATGGATTTTATTCTTGAAAAACATGGTGACCGTATCGGGGACCTGATTTCAAGAGTTTGCTACCTGGAACTCATCCGCCTGAAAGAGAATCCATGGAAGGTGGATCCGCCTAATGAAGCACAGTTTTGGAAGAGAATCAGGAATGAAATCGCGGCGAATGAAAAGTTAAAGCCTGAAATCAAACAGGCCAACAATACGGAGATCCTCAGACGGATTATCCACAGATACACCACGGAGATTGCCGGAAATTTTAAGGAAAGCACCTTTCTATTCGCGCGAAAGTTTCTGACGCTGTTTTTTAAACGGTTATTAAACGCAGCGGCTGGCAAAAGTCACCGTCGGTTGTGGAGCACCAAGTTGGAACTTTATGAGCGCTTAAAGATCCACGGCGACATCGATCATGTACGCAACATGTTCAGTCATGGCACCGTGGTGATCCTGCCGACACATTTGTCCAACCTGGACAGTATCATGATCGGATATGCATTGGATTCCGTGGTAGGCTTACCGGCCTTTGCGTATGGCGCAGGTCTCAATCTGTATGAATCTGAGATTTTCGCCTATTACATGACACGATTGGGCGCCTATCGGGTGGATCGTCGTAAGAAGAATCCTATCTATCTCGACAGCCTGAAAATCATGTCCCAGGTCATGCTTGAACGGGGCACGAACAGTTTGTTTTTTCCAGGCGGCACAAGATCAAGATCAGGAGAAATCGAACGCGAATTAAAATATGGTTTGCTCAACTCCCTTTTGGCGGCGCAGCGTTCCATCTATGAACATGGTGGTCAGCAAAAGATCATTGTCATTCCACTGATTCTGGGGTACCACTGCACATTGGAAGCCCAAAGCCTGATTTCAGGATACCTGAAATCAACGGGAGAAGAAAAATTCGTTTCCTCCAGAAAAGGATTTAAGGTTAGAAACCTGCTATCGTTTGCCTGGAAGTTCTTTTCCCAATCCAGTGAAATTCATTTGTCCTTTGGTGAACCTATGGATGTGCTGGGCTATAAACTCAATCATGATGCGGAAAGCATTGACGAACGAAACCAAAAGGTAGATATCCGGGAATTCTTTTCGCTGCATGGTAAGATTGAAGCCAACAGGCAGCGGGAATCGGTGTATACCCGAAAACTGGCAGAAAGAGTGGTAGAAAACTACGAAAGGTATTACGTGGTCCTCACCAGTCACCTGGCTGCTTATACTGCTTTCGAAATCCTTCGGAAATTACACCCCAGCATGGATATTTATGCCATCATGCGCTTACCCGTGGATATGCTGAACATTCCAATGCCTTTATACCGGAAGACGTATCAGTCGATTTTGAATGTGTTGAAACAGATGGAAGCCGAAAATCAAATCCGGCTTCAATTCGAATTACAAACCTTGAGCATCGATGATATGATCAAACATGGTGTCAAATATCTCGGTTCGTTTCATGCGGTATGGCCGCTGAAATTCGGAGACCATGATACCATCATCGCCAAAAATCCAATGCTGGTTTTCTATTATCATAACCGATTGTCCGGATTTCACCTGGAGGATAAAATCACGTGGGATATGGAGGCTATACACCAGGCGCAGGATAAACTACAGGAACCGGCATAACCCCTCATAGATGCACTTTATTATCCTCGATCTGGAAGCTACTTGCTGGCAGGGCAATGCTATGGCCCGTGAACCGGAGATTATTGAACTGGCGGCCTACAGGGTTAACGGTTACGGGGAGTGGATCGATCATTTTCAATCCTTCGTCAAACCCGTTCTCCATCCAAGGCTTTCGTCATATTGTACGGACCTGACGGGTATTCAACAGGAGCAGGTCAATAAGGCGCGGCCTTTTAATATGGTCTTTCCGGTGTTTGAAGATTGGTTTTACAAAATAGATCAGCCCCACATCATGTGTACATGGGGGGCCAAGGACATGGAAATCATCAGTGCCGATTGCAAACGTCACGACCTGGATGAAAGCTTCCTGCCGATATGTATCAACCTCAAGGCTCAGTTTGCTAAGGCCATGCGTTTTCCGAAAGAAGTTGGGTTACTTAAAGCGCTGGATTATGCAGAAATTGAATTTGAGGGGCAGCACCATCGTGCGCTGGATGATGCTTATAATACCACCAGGTTATTTCTGCGGTATCTGGATCACTGGGCTTACTGAGCATCAAAGACCTTCATCTATAAAGCCGTTTTGTCGAAGAATTCATCGTTTTGGGCGACGTATTCCGCGTTCCGTGCATTATTCCTGCATGAAAAGCGTCTTTAGTGTACATCAGCAGTTACATACACTGATCTATCCTAAGGAAGTAGAGTTTTTTCATACTAATCTGGTCTTTTGTTAAAGGAAGCTAAGAAGTTAGCTTCCTTTT
>CAZYHJ010000041.1:0-24348 GCA_964646645.1 uncultured Saprospiraceae bacterium
TTTTTTGCATGGGTGATTGGCGGTTCACATCCTGCCGCACTTGCCGCAGATTGGCTGACCTCGGTGTGGGATCAGAATGCGTGTATGTTTAAAGTAGCTCCATCCGCAGCTATTGCAGAAGAAATTTCGGGAGCCTGGCTAAAATCATTGCTTCACCTTCCGGCTCATGCCAGTTTTGCTTTTGTCACCGGATGTCAGATGGCTAATTTCACTTGTCTGGCAGCTGCGCGTAATCAGTTGTTTCATCAGGCAGGCTGGGATATTGAATCTAATGGTTTCTTTGACGCGCCAAAAGTCAGAATAATCACTGGGGATTACAGGCACAATACGATTGATAAATCGCTTCGCATGCTGGGATTTGGTACAAGCGGCGTAGTTAGGATGCCATCTGATGCACATGGACGGATTGATGTTGACCGCGTAAAGCAGGCATTCGAACGCGATCCTTCTATACCCACGATGCTCATTCTTCAGGCCGGTGAAATTCATACCGGTGCATTTGATGATTTCAAAACGCTTATTCCGCTTGCACATCAACATAAAGCCTGGGTGCATATTGATGGTGCATTCGGATTGTGGGCAGCGGCCAGTAATAAATACAGACACCTCACTGAAGGTGTTGCACTCGCCGATTCCTGGGCCACGGACGGACATAAATGGCTGAATGTACCGTATGACAGCGGATATGCTTTCGTGGCGCAACCGGAGGCTCATTACCGGTCACAAGCTAGCACAGCTTCGTATCTGAGTCAAAGTGATACCGCACGCGATCAATCCTCCTGGAATCCGGAGCTCTCCAGGCGCGCCAGAGGTTTCGCCACATATGCCGTGATCAGGGAACTGGGGGCCAGTGGTATAGAAGCCCTCGTGGATAGGTGCTGCCATCATGCGGAAAGTCTTGTTAATGGGATGGCTAAACTAAAAACAGTAGAGGTGCTGGCCTATCCCATCATCAACCAGGGCGTCATTCGTTTTAAAGATCCAACTTCATCGGATGAACACGCTCATGATTTGTTTACGGATAGGGTAGTGGAAGCCATCAATGCGACAGGGGTTGCACTTTTTCAGCCATCCACGTTTAAAGGAAAAAGATGTATGCGGATTTCAGTGAGTGGATGGCGTACGAGTGAAGAAGATGTTCAGCGAACACTCCATGCAATTAAAGGAGTTCTTGAAAATATGTAACCGATAGCATTGCATTATCTCAATTTCGGTCAGGACATTTCTTGCACCGCTTTTTCCCTTTCTCTTTATACTTTTTGCAACATTTTTTCTTGCAGGAAATTTCAGGAAACGGATAAAAGATGGAAGATGGGATGAAAGGGTCAAGTAACGGCAATGGTACAAAGCCCTCGTTCACTTGCTGTATAGAGCCTGTGGATGAGATGCGGATTTGCTTACTGGCCATGCCGGGCATATTTCAGTCAGGTTTGAACTGCAAATGTAGGATATCCGGAGATGAAATGGACCCTCTTCAAAAGCAAAGCAAAGGATCCCCGCTGTTTAGCGGAACGATAGGTAAATGGTGTAACAGGAAGTGATAATAATCCCAAGACCCACCAGAAACATCAGTGTGCGGGATTTGATGTATTTCACCAGGTAGGCGCCAAATGGAGCGGCAATTACACCGCCAAGGATTAAACCCAGGATCGTTTTCCAGCCTTCCATTCCGAGGAAAAAGAGAAAGACACCCGTGCTGAAAAAAGCGACAAAAAATTCTGCGGTATTCACTGTGCCGATCGTCAGTTGGGGTGTTTTGCCCCGATGGATGATGTTGGAGGTCACAATTGGTCCCCAGCCTCCGCCGCCAATCGCATCCAGCATTCCTCCAAAAAATCCGAGCGGAGAGACGCGTTTAATCTCATCTTTAAACAAGGGTTCACGAATACTTTTGATTAAGATGAGTATGCCCAGGATGAGCAAATAGCCGGCTATAAAGGGTTTGACCGTATCTCCATCCAATACCTTAGACAATAGGAAGGCACCAATCATTGCCCCGATAATACCGGGTATGGCCAGCCGGATAAATAGTTTTTTATCGACGTTTTTCAGGTAGAGATGCGAGAGTCCGGAGACACCGGTCGTAAAAACTTCAGCCGTATGTACTGATGCTGACGCTACGGCAGGACTTACACCAAAATGAAGAAGAAAAGTAGTGCAACTTACCCCATACGCCATCCCTAATGTGCCATCGATGAGTTGGGCAATAAATCCTGCCAGACAGTAGCCAAGAAATTCCCGGTCTATCGAAAAGGTTTCATCATTTTCCCCATTGAAAAACTTATACACCATCCAACTGATGATCACCACCTTTAGGGTGAGAATAACGATGGAGATATGTTTGAATTTAAGTCTTTCCATTTTTAATCTGGCTTCCTAATGTAAGCCATAACTGTTATCCTCTGGTCACATTTCGGCGATGATGCTATAGATTATAGGTGTCATCCTTTTTTTAAGAGGGCATCCATAAGTGGCACCAATAAATTCTGTATTGTCGACCAAAAATATAGAATATATTGGATTTACTTTCGGCACCCCTTTCCTTCCGCTATTTTTTTAAGCGTCAGACATTCCAGTGCTTTATAGGTCTGATTGCGTACTTCGACCATAGCCTTGCGGAGTTTACATGCTTCGATATCATCACAATCATCACAAGGTTTGTAAAATTTCAATGCAGCGCACTGAAGGAGCGCGATAGGTCCTTCAAAAATTCGGTGAAGATCAGCAAGGTTGATCTCTTCCGGACGCTTTGCCAGATAGTAACCTCCTGTGGGTCCTTGCCGACTGGCTACGAGCCCATGATTTTTTAATTCTATCAGGATGGACTCCAGAAATTTCTTAGGGATATGCGCTTCATCTGCGATTTCCTGAGTTTTAACCAGTTCTCCGCGTTCAGTCAGATAAACCAAAGCCTTAATGGCATATTTCCCTTTTTGTGTGAGCATGGATAAAAGTACCTTTTACAAGGAGGTGGTTTGAAATGAAAAAGCCAGAGCGTGAAGTTATTTATTTGAGTTGACCGTTCACATCCGTAGACAAAACCTCGCTCATATAATCAAAGAAAGGGCGCATGGCCTCAAACGTAGCCACCACCTCCTTCACAAAGCCAGGGTCCATAGCCTCTTTATCACTGAATTTTCGCATGACCACGTATTGCTTCTTTTTGATGAGATCAAGTGCCGGATGATCACGTTCATACCCCGATGGTGCTGTCTTGAGTTCGTCACCTCCCATTTGTCCAAAGTATTTGACAAAGGGTTTGGCAGCTATTATTTTTCGAAGTGGTTTGTCATCAAAAGCTATTTCATCACGTATGCGCTTGAGATCTGCAGGTTCAGGGGCCCAAAACCCTCCACCGGCAAAGCAACCTCCGGGTTCAATATGCAGATAATACCCACCCCGGCGTTGTGTCGTGGCTCGCTTGAAATGAATCCCTAAATTATTCTTATAAGGGGCCTTGTCTTTGGAGAACCGTACGTCACGGTATATCCTGAACACTTTCGCCTCTTCAATCACATCTTTTTTATTGAGCCCCTGCGTTATCGCCTCCGCCAGCACTTTAACATCCCCCATCGCAGATTCATACTTCCCCTTATTGGCCGTAAACCATTCCCTGTTATTATTTTTCTCCAGATCCTTCAAAAACCTGATCGTCGTATTCGCTACACTCATGTATCGCTGCTATTTCCTTGTTGATAAACCTGCTCAAATCCATCGTCAGAACTATTCCTGCCTTCTCCTTTCATGCTCCACTTAACGCTCTGCCTACGAACTTCGTTATTCGTTATTCGATATTCAATATTCGTTATTCAATCCCCTGCCCTCTGCTCTTGTGCCCTTAAATCCCCATGGTTCGACCATCCAGACCGCATCCTCGTGCTACAGCTCACCAACCAGGGGACTTCATATATCGTTGAGTGCTCTTTGTTCTATGCCCTCTGCTCTCTGCTCTCTGCTCCCTGCCCATCATTTCGGCGGAATCGTATCAATCTTCCCCCTTTCATTATACCGGATAATCAGATCTTCATAAGTGACAGGATTCGTCACCGTATGCGGTTTGCCATCGAGAAGAATATTCGGATCATTCAGGCCCAGAAAATTCTTACAGTAATCAAATTGGGAATAACGGCTGACAATGATGGAAACCGTTTCTTCATACGTAGTAGGATCAAACACGCTGACCGTATCCACAAGGGTCACAGAATCCCGTTGCAGCGGACTCATTTTATTGCGTTCAGCCTCCATGGCTTTATATCGCTCATACCCGGGTGGAGGAATCTGTGCACCGGCAGAGGTTGAAATAGAAAATATTAGTACCAGGAAGAAAATCACTGGAAGGTACCGGTATAGTCTCTGAAATATTGGTCTCATGCTCTAAAAATACTGAAATTTAAATTTATTCCATTCGTCCTGGAGCCATCTCAATGCAAGACTGGGATCGGGCGCTTGTGTTCATCAATGGCCACAAGTGAAAATGTCCCGGTTATGGCCTTTTCCCGATGTTCCGAATACATCTCTTCGATGTAGATATCCACTTGCACTTTCAGACTGGTGCGACCGACATGAATGACATTACCAATGAGTTCGATAATCGTACCGGCCGGAATCGGATGATTAAAATCTATACGATCACTGCTCACGGTCACCATCTTCTGACGACTAAATCTGGTCGCGGTGATAAAAGCCACTTCATCCATAAGGTGCATAGCCGTGCCACCAAATAAAGTATCATAATGATTGGTCGTATTGGGAAACACAGCCTTGAATATCCTGGTTTCTGCATTTCGAATTTTTTCTTCTAGTGCCATTTGCAAAGAGTTGAATCCGGGGTAAAGCTAATGCCGACGATTATATGATTTATCTTTGAAGGAATAAAAACAGCAGACAATGGCTTTTCTTGACTATAATCAGATGCCCCAGTTCAAACTAATGAATGGTATTCACGGGGCGTTTCATCACTCTGACCGGCTGACATTCGGACATATTACGTTTGAAGAAGGAGCTATTCTCCCCGAGCATAAGCACATGCACGAACAATGGACACATGTCATCGAAGGTGAACTAAAATTTACATTGGCTGGAGAAACAAGAATCCTCTCACCGGGCCAAAGCGTTTTTATCCCCTCAGAAACCCTGCACAGCGCTGTAGCCTTGACGCGATGCAAAGCAGTGGATGCTTTTCTGCCAACACGCGAAGATTTTAAATCACTTGTACCCTGGACCGAATCTTAAGTATATCCTGATCAAGGGTAATTGCGTTTTTTACGTTCGTCTGTTGTGGCTATGAAAACGATAGTTTGGGCCAGATTTTATACAACGCAAAGGACGACCCAAATGCAATGGAGAACCATAACGCCATGGCAGCCGTATCACCGTATATTAAGTATCCCAAACCGAAGAGATAGCCGTAGACCAACAGGCAGCCCAACACCATCGAAAAGATTTCAAGGCCAAGGCCGCCTTCCCCACCATGCTTTACAGGTATGGTGTTTGTACGTTTGAGCCAGGTATTCCAACCAATGGCGTGAGGGCGTACTGTGGTGTAAAATTTGCTGAGGACTTCATCCTTTTCTGGCCTGGTCAGGAAGGTCACGGTAATCCATCCTATGGTGGTGATCAATACACCCAATGTGAGTTTTTCCCATGAGGCCATGCTGCCGGTGTATAGCAGTTCAAAGTAAATGGCCACCAGGAAGCTAATCACCATGCCGGATATTTCTGACCATGCATTGATGCGGTACCAAAACCATCTCAGAATGAATATTAGCCCGGTTCCGGCTCCGATCTGAAGCAGGATATTAAACGCCTGCAACGCACTGGATAGCTGCGTGGCCACCAGGGAGGCAATGATCATAAGGCCAAGCGTGCTCCAGCGAGCCAGGTTGACCAGTTTTTTTTCACTGGCTCCGGGTTGAATAAAACGCGCGTAAAAATCATTGATGATATAGGATGATCCCCAGTTGAGATGCGTGGCAATCGTAGACATAAATGCGGCAATCAATGCAGCAATTACCAGGCCTAATAACCCGGTAGGCAGAAACGATAACATGGCGGGAAATGCAAGATCATCTTTTATAATCGATGGATCTACATGCGGAAATTGCCTGGCAATATCCGCGGTCGTTGGGAAGACAATCATCGAACATAACGCTATAATGATCCAGGGCCATGGCCTGAGTGCATAATGTGTAATATTGAAAAGCAAGGTCGCACCCATCGCGTGACGTTCGTTCCTGGCGGCCAGCATGCGTTGTGCGATGTACCCTCCACCGCCAGGTTCTGCGCCGGGATACCAGCTACTCCACCATTGCACTGCCAGAGGAATAAGAAAAATAGGTACCCATGATCCCGGATCACTCCAATCAGGAAAAACGGACATCGCTTCCGTTACCACCGGCTGTGAAAGCAAGGTGTGCAACCCTCCAATTTCAGGACGGTTGACAAGAAACATGGCCGCGCCCACCATACCAGCCATGGCGAGGATGAATTGAAAGAGATCCGTAAATAAGACGCCTTTAAATCCGCCCACCATACTGTAGGCAACGGTGATCGTACTTGAAATCAACAACGTCTGCCAGGGATCAAGTCCCAATAAAACATTGCCAATTTTGATCGCAGCAAGGCAAACCGTCGCCATGATCATCACATTGAAAAACAAACCCAGATAGATGGCCCTGAATCCTCTGAGAAAAGCACCGGGCTTTCCTCCATAGCGCATTTCGTAAAACTCCAGATCCGTAAGAATGCCTGTCCGCCTCCATAGTTTGGCGTAAACAAATACAGTCAGCATTCCGGTCAGCAAAAACGCCCACCATACCCAATTCCCTCCAACACCATTGTTACGGACGATATCCGTAACAAGGTTTGGAGTGTCTGCGGAAAATGTAGTGGCCACCATCGAAACCCCAAGCAACCACCAGGGCATATTGCGTCCGCTAAGGAAAAATTCAGCCACACTGCTCCCCGATTTTCTCGACACCATCAATCCAATCAGCAGCGATACAATAAAGTAGGCGGCAATGATCCCCCAATCCAATCCCTGTAAGGCCATAGTCAGTCTGTTGTCCTGTTTACCAAAGCCAAAAGATCGAAATTTTTTATCATATGTAACCTCTGTGAATAATTACGAATTACTAATTTTCAATTACGAGGTCTCTCTATAGATTACAGATGATCCTTATTTGCATTCACATAACCCAAACTCGTGAATGGTCTTTCTTCATTGCATTCAGCCTTTCAGCCCTGCTGCCTTTCAGCCCTTCAGCCTTTCAGCCCTTCTGCCTTTTCCGCCCTTTCCAATCTTCAATCTTAATTCTTCATTTTCCTGCCTACCTTTGCCCACATGTTTACAATCGATTACAAACTAAAATTTGGCATTATAGCCGTAGGCCTTATCGGAGGACTGATCCTGATGTTTACGGCTGGATTTTGGTACGGATTCCCTTTTATGCTGATTGGTATAGGTTTCCTGGTGTCCTATATTTTGCTGGGAACAGTCCAGTCCGCCGCCGTTTTATTGGAGAAAATGCAGTTCGCAGAAGCAGAGGAACGGTTAAAGTGGACCTTGTGGCCCAAACTCCTGTACGTGACCAACAGGGCGTTCTATTTTATTATGAAGGGAAGCATTGCCGCCAATCTCAACCGGCCGGATGAAGCAGAATTATACTTCGAACAGGCCAAAGACCTTAAGTTGCCTTCCGACAATGAAAGAGCCCTGATTTATCTGCAGTTAGCCAATATCAAGGCCAACCAGGGCAAATGGACCCAGGCCAAGAGTTATTTCCACCAGGTCAAGAAATTTAATGTCACCGAAGGTATGCTCAAGGAGCAGATCAAGCAATTTGAGAAAGCGATCGGCCAAAGTGGTAATATGGTTCATCTCCGGTCAGGCCAGGCGATGGTCCCTGGAGGCAAGCGCAGACGGCCAAAAATGAGGTAATCTGGCTTAATTTGTCCCTTTTTTCAGTAAAAATTTGGTTTTCACCCCTTTCCCGATTGGGAAAATGGCTTATCTTTGCCCTCCGTTTATAAAAAGTTCTTTGGGAGATGGATGTATTGGCCCCTTTCCGGATTCCTGCAGCTGCGTTTAAAGCCGATGAGGCTTCTTACGAATGGACCATTGGAAATGATTTCCTGGCCCTGTTCGATGAGGTCCACGAAGGCATTGATGGTCAGTTTGATGTGCAGTTGGAATTGTACAAGTCAGGTGGAATTATCACGGCAGATTTTATTGTCAAGGGAGGTATTAATACCACCTGCGATACTTGCTCTGCATCGATTTTTCTACCGATAGAATCCGACTTTCAGGTCATGTTCAAATTTGGTAATCCGGACGAGAGTACAGATGAAGTCATCTTTATCGATGAAGAAGCCCCAAATTTTGAAGCAGGTCAACTGATTTATGACTTTGTCATGTTGTCTGTACCGATCAGTCACCGCATCCAGAATTGTCAGAAAATGGAAAATCCTCCATGTGATTTTACCATCCTGAAATACCTCTCAGAAAACATTGTGGAAGATCAACCTAAGGAAGAAAAAGATTCGCCCTGGGATGATTTGAAAAAGATAATTGACAACTAATACCTTCCCGGATGATCCTCCAATCAAGGAATCCGGGAAGAAAGAAAATAAAGTTTAAACAAAAGGCTGAAGTCCAGAGGGCTTTGGCAAAAATGAAATGAATCATGGCACATCCTAAGAGTCGTCACTCCAAACAGCGTAAACACAAGCGCCGCACACATTATAAAGCTACTGCTCCGAATATTGCAATATGCAAGGAGACTGGTGAACCTCACGTATGGCACAAAGCCTATGAGCACAATGGCCACTTGTATTACAAGGGTCAGATGCTCGTGAAGACACCGGGGCTGGAAGATTAATCCGGTCGTATAGCGAAGTCATTCCGCTGAGGCTCCCCGGTCATCTATCGATCAGGGAGCCTTTGCTATTTCAGTTATCTCCATTATTATAATTTTAGCGTTCATGAAACAAGCCATCTTGACCTCCCAGGCACCAGCCCCGATCGGCCCATACAGCCAGGCTGTAAAGGCCGGTAACACCCTCTATATTTCAGGCCAAATCGCCATTCAGCCCGAAACAGGCGCCCTGATCGAAGGACCTATCGAGGATGAAACCCATCAGGTGCTGAAAAACCTTGGAGCAATTCTCCATGCAGCAGGATTGACCTACGACCATGTGGTCAGTTGTACCGTATTTATCAAGGATATGGAACTCTTTGGTCGCATCAACGCCGTTTATTCCACATATTTTAATGGAGATGTGCCACCGGCAAGAGCACTGGTTCAGGTCAGTGACTTACCAAAGCATGTCAATATCGAAATCGCCGCCATCGCCCACGTTTAACACCACCATCAACTATCCGGTATGACCATTTCATCCACCTCCGGTCGAAAACAAGTGCTGTCGGGAATGCAACCCACAGGCAACCTCCACTTAGGAAGATATTTCGGAGCGATTCAAAACTGGGTCGAGCTGCAAAAATCCTATGATTGCATATACAGTATCGTGGATTATCACGCTATGACCATGCCGTTTGATCCCAGGCGACTGAGGGATCAGGTATGGGAACTGGTCTTCGATATCATGGCTGTGGGCGTGGAGCCTGAAAACATTTTTATTCAATCCATGGTGCCCGAGCATGCCGAATTGGCCTGGATATTCAATTGTATCAGTTCCTACGGTGAAGTGTCCCGCATGACACAGTTCAAGGACAAAAGTCAGCAGATAGGGGAGAAGGACAAAGATGCTTTTATCTCCACAGGACTCTTTACATATCCTGTACTGCAGGCCGCAGATATTTTGATCTACAAAGCCGATTATGTGCCGGTAGGAAAAGACCAGGATCAGCACCTTGAACTCACCCGAAACATTGCGGGTCGGTTCAACCAACTGGTCGGAAAGGAGTATTTCGTGTTACCTGAAACGCTGTATACTGACCTGCCAAAAGTATTGTCGACCGCGGATCCCACTAAAAAGATGAGCGCATCCCTCGGGCCTAAGCATCACATTAATGTGTTTTCTGAAACGGAAGTCATACGGAAGCAAATTAAATCTGCCGTAACAGATTCCGGAGATACTCCTCCGGGCCAGATCAGTGCCGGTGTAGACAATCTCTTTGATATGCTCAGGGCCGCAGGCGGACACCCTGATATGGATTCCATGTATGCAGAAGCCAAACTAGGCACGCTGCGCTACGGACCTTTAAAGGAAATCGTGGCAGATGTGATTGTCACGATGACAGACCGCTTCAAACAAAAACGATTGGATATCGTGGCCGAGAAAAAACACTATCAGGATCGTGTCGCCGCTTCCTCCCAAATCATCCGCCATCGTGCCCAGCAAACCGTCCACGAAGTCAAAGACCTCATCGGCCTCATGAATCCCCTCACCCCCTAATTCACACGCACTCCCAGCTCCCCACTCCCCACTCCCCACTCACGACTCACGACTCACGACTCACAACTCACAACTCACAACTCACAACTCACGTCTCACGATTCACGTCTCACGATTCACAACTCACGTCTCACAACTCACGTCTCACGATTCACGACTCACGATTCACAACTCACCATTCACAACTCACATCCCACCATCATGAAAATCATCTGTGTCGGCAGAAACTATGTAGCTCACGCGGCGGAACTCGGAAACGAAGTGCCCGACAGCCCCATGCTTTTCATGAAGCCACATACGGCCCTGCTGGTCAACAACAAACCATTGTATTATCCCGATTTTACAAAGGACCTTCATTATGAAGTGGAACTGGTCCTGAAGATTAGCAAAAACGGACGTCACATCCAGCCTGAGTTTGCTGACACCTATTATGCGGAGATTGGAGTCGGTATCGATTTTACCGCAAGGGACCTCCAGCAGAAATGCAAGGAAAAAGGTCACCCCTGGGAAATCGCCAAAGGCTGGGATAACAGCGCACCTGTGTCCGCCACGTTTCTTGATATCAAATCTTTACCCAACCGCGATGCAATCCGTTTTTCACTGACGATCAATGGTAAAGAAGTTCAGCAAGGAGATAGTAGCCTGATGATCTATAACTTCAGCGACATCCTCTGCTATGCCTCAAAGTTTTTCCGGCTTCAAGTCGGTGACCTCATTTTCACAGGCACCCCTGCCGGTGTCGGCCCCGTTCAAAAAGGCGACCTCCTCGAAGCCTCCATCGAAGGCCAGGTACTATTAAAGTGTGAAATAAAATAGCAACAGTAAAGACAGTTGAGCGTAGAATTTTTCTACGGGGTTGCTGAGCTGTAGCAAGAGGATGCGAGAAAGGAAGTCGAAGTACTCGCGTGCGTAAGATCACAAAATCACTATTGGAAGAATAACCATCTTCGCCGTTTGAACGGGAGGTAAATACTCCTAACCCTCAAGGGATGGCCCCTAAATCCCCGGAAGGGAGAACTCAATTAGCTCATACCTTTTGCTGAATTCAATGCTTAAAAAAAGAAAAGTTAGGCGTAGGTTGACCTACGTCGCGTACGTAAGATCATAAAAAGCATTTCTGGGTGCACGATTATTTTCGACGTTTTAACGTGAGGCAGGAATGTCTGCTGTTCTTGCTCCCTTTACCCCTTGCTCCCTCTGCTCCCTGCTCTCTGCTCCTCGCTCCCCGCCTTCCGCCCTCCACTTCATATAAATTCCTATTTTTGCCCCGCCGTTTTCAGAGGCAGTTCCCCCCTGTTCCGGCTTGAATTAACCTGGATTATTCACATTAAATTTTCGCATTCATGCCTTATTTATTCACCTCAGAATCAGTCTCTGAAGGTCATCCGGACAAGATCGCGGATCAGATATCCGATGCCCTTGTCGATCATTTCTTAGCCTTTGATCCCCAGTCCAAAGTAGCCTGTGAAACCCTTGTCACCACAGGACAGGTCGTGCTCGCCGGTGAAGTAAAGTCAAGGACCTACCTCGACCTGCATAAAATCGCACGCGATGTCATCAACCGCATCGGTTACAATAAGAGCGAGTACATGTTTGAAGCCCATTCCTGTGGGATTCTATCCTCCATACATGAGCAGTCCACGGACATCAATCAGGGCGTAGAGCGTCAGAAAAGAGAAGATCAGGGTGCTGGCGACCAGGGAATGATGTTTGGCTATGCTACCAGCGAAACCGAAAATTATATGCCGTTGGCCCTGGACCTGGCTCATCGGATCCTCATTGAACTTTCCGCTGTAAGGAAAGAGGGCAAGTTGATGAAATACCTTCGCCCGGATGCTAAATCCCAGGTGACGATTGAATACAGTGATGACAATAAACCCATTCGCATCGATTCGATTGTAGTCAGCACACAACATGATGAGTTTATCACGCCAAAGAATGGCAGCGAACAGGAAAAGATCAGAGCGCAGAAAGCCATGCAGGCGCAGATATCAGATGATATCATCAATATTATCCTGCCCCGGGTCAAAAAGAAGTTGAAAGCTTCACTTAGAAAATTGTTTGACTACAACATCACGTACCATATCAATCCTACCGGCAATTTTGTGATTGGCGGACCCCACGGAGATACCGGACTCACAGGACGTAAGATCATTGTAGATACTTATGGCGGTAAAGGCGCTCATGGCGGCGGAGCGTTTTCCGGCAAGGACCCAAGCAAAGTAGACAGATCTGCTGCATATGCCACAAGGCATATCGCCAAGAATCTTGTTGCCGCCGGAGTTTGTGATGAGGTATTGGTACAGGTTTCTTACGCTATTGGCGTTGCAGAACCCACCAATATTTACGTCAACACTTTTGGCTCAGCCAATGTTCCTATGACCGATGGCCAAATCGCTGAGAAAGTAGCTGTCATTTTCCCGATGCGGCCCTTTGATATCGAACAAAGACTTCAGTTAAGAAAACCAATTTACAGCGATACTGCATCCTATGGTCACATGGGAAGAACACCTGAGAAAAAAGAAGTTTCATTTACGGATGGCAGCGGTAAAACAAAGACGATGAAAATCGAAACGTTTACCTGGGAAAAGCTGGATAAAGTGAATGAAATCAAAAAAATGTTTAACCTGAAATAATACGTATCGTCCGATTGATCCATCGATACTTTCAAATATAATTCTAAGCCTGAGAAATATGACAACATCCGGAGTGCATACCGGTTTCGCCCAACGGCATATCGGAACATCAAATGTGAACGAGCTCAAGGAAATGCTCGAAGTCCTCAATGTCAAGAGCCTCGATCAACTCATCGATCAAACCATTCCTGATGGGATCAGGCTGAGAAGAAAGCTCAATATTCCGGATGCACTGACGGAGCAGGAATACCTGCGTCACATCCAGGCCATTGGGGCCATGAATAAAGTGTTCAAGTCCTACATCGGACTTGGTTACTATGGCACCCATACTCCTTCCGTGATTCGTCGCAATATATTTGAGAACCCGGGATGGTACACCCAATACACACCCTACCAGGCTGAGATTTCACAAGGGCGTCTCGAGGCCTTGTTGAATTATCAAACCATGGTAAGTGATCTCACAGGTCTCCCGATTGCAAATGCTTCGCTCTTGGATGAAGGCACTGCGGCGGCTGAAGCCATGACCATGCTCTACAACTTGTCTTCAAAGAAATCGAAGGGTGGCGCTGAACATGCCATGCATTTCTTCGTAGACCGCAATATTTTTCCTCAAACACTCGCGGTGCTGCAATCCAGAGCCGAACCCATCGGCATTCAGATCGTCATTGGAGATTGGAAATCATGGGAAGGAGGCGAAGACTTCTTTGGAGCTATGTTGCAATATCCGGATGCGATTGGGTCTGTCCATGACTATAGCCACAAAGTCAATCAGTGGCAGCAGGAAGGAATCAAGATCGCTGTTATCAGCGATCTCATGGCCCTTACACTCCTGACACCTCCTGGACAGTGGGGCGCTGATGTCGTGGTTGGTAATTCACAACGTTTTGGTGTCCCCGTTGGATTTGGTGGCCCACATGCCGCATTCTTTGCAACGAAAGAAGAAAACAAGCGCAATATCCCGGGACGGATTATTGGCGTTTCAGTGGATCGTCACAACCATCGCGCATTGCGTATGGCTCTGCAGACCCGCGAACAACATATCAAACGCGAAAAGGCTACATCAAATATTTGCACAGCCCAGGCCCTCCTCGCAATCATGGCAGGCATGTATGCCGTATATCATGGTCCGGAGAATCTGAAAAATATTGCCTTGAGCATCCATGGAAGCACGGCTGCCCTGCACCAACATCTGCAAAATCTCGGATTAAAGCCAGGGAACGATACCTTTTTTGATACACTGACAGTACCCTGTTCAGCTGATCAGCAAAAAGCGATACGGACCGAAGCCGAAAAGCAGCAGATTAATTTTTATTACACGCAGGATGCCGTCCGCATCAGCCTCGATGAAACCGTGCTGGCAGATGACCTCGCGGCGATATGCAATGTCTTCTCATCAGCCCTTGGTAAGACAAATGGCACAGCTGTGAAAGCGCTTGATGCCATCATGATTCCTGATAACCTCTTGCGTCAGGATGCGTATCTGTCCCATCCGGTGTTTAGTATGTATCGCACCGAAACAGAGATGATGCGCTATATCAAGTCGCTCGAAAACAAAGATCTTTCCCTCATGCATGCGATGATTCCGTTAGGATCATGCACCATGAAACTCAATGCAGCTTCGGAAATGTTTCCGGTGAGCTATCCGGAGTTTTCTTCACTGCATCCATTTATTCCGGCAGAACAAGCCGCAGGCTACCATCGCATTTTCGATGAATTGTCCGCATACCTCATCGATATTACCGGAATGAAAGCATGCTCCTTGCAGCCCAATTCCGGAGCTCAGGGTGAATTAACAGGATTGCTCACCATCAGGGCATATCATGAAGCCCATGGCCAATTGCATCGTAACATCGCTCTCATACCCGCTTCTGCCCACGGTACAAATCCTGCAAGCGCAGTGATGGCCGGTATGGAAGTGATTGTCGTCAAGTGCGACGAACGCGGTAATATCGACATGACGGATTTAAAAATGCAGGCCGAAAAACACAAGGATCACCTTTCTTGTGTCATGGTCACCTATCCATCGACCTACGGCGTGTTCGAAACCACCATTCGTCAGCTTTGCGATACTATTCATGCCAACGGCGGTCTGGTGTATATGGATGGCGCCAATATGAATGCACAGGTTGGTTTGACCAGTCCAGGCTCAATTGGCGCAGATGTTTGCCATCTCAATCTGCATAAAACCTTTGCGATTCCTCACGGAGGCGGTGGTCCGGGCATGGGCCCGATTTGTGTCAATGAAAAATTGGCTCCATACCTTCCAGGACATCCATTGGCTAAAGTTGGTGGTGATAAAGCGATCCATTCTGTGAATAGCGCCCCATGGGGAAGCGCGTCGATTCTGCTGATTTCATACGGGTATATCCGCATGTTAGGCGCAGAGGGTGTCACCGCCTCAACAGTTCATGCCATCCTGGGTTCAAACTATATCAAGTCAAGACTTGAATCATACTATGATATCCTGTACACAGGTGATGCGGGCAGAACCGCTCATGAATTGATCATTGATCTCAGACCGTTTAAGCCCGCAGGTGTATCGGCAGAAGATGTGGCCAAGCGCTTGATTGATTATGGCTTCCACGCCCCTACATTGTCATTCCCCGTGCCGGGCACGATTATGATTGAGCCTACTGAAAGTGAATCCAAAGCAGAACTGGATCTCTTCTGCGATGCATTGATTCAGATTCATGCTGAAATCAAAGACATTGAAGCAGGAAGACAAGCCGCAGGAAATAGCCTGCTCTCCAATGCACCACACACGTTGTCTGACATCACAGCAGATGAATGGCATTATCCATATAGCCGGTCAACCGCAGCTTATCCACTACCACAACTCAGACTTAAGCACAAGTTCTGGCCTTCCGTTGCCCGGGTGGATAACGCATATGGTGACCGAAACCTGGTGTGTATATGTCCTCCCATTGAATCCTATTCATCAGCTGAAGAAGTAGAGGCGTGATCATTGTTACAGGGGCGGTTGGATTTATAGGGAGTGCCTTTGTCAGCCACCTCAATCATCTGGGGTACAATGACATTGTAGTCGTTGATGATTTCTATCAGTGGAAGAAAGAGGTGAACCTCAAAGGAAAGCGTATTCACGATTGGGTTCACCGTGATTTATTTATAAGTTATTTTGAAAAAATGGCCTCCCAGGTTGACGTAGTATTTCACCTGGGTGCCCGCACAGATACGATCAGTGAGGATATTGAAGTTTTCAACAGGCTCAACCTCGAATATTCAAAATCGATATGGCAGATCTGTGCGGCAAATGGAATCCCGCTAGTCTATGCCTCCAGCGCAGCAACTTATGGAGATGGGAGTCATGGTTTCGTCGATGACCATACGCTGGTTAACGAATTGCAACCCTTGAATGCCTATGCCAGGTCTAAGCAACAATTTGATGTTTGGGCACTTCAACAGGCTTCTGCCCCCCCACAGTGGTATGGCTTGAAATTCTTCAATGTATATGGACCCAATGAATACCATAAAGGAAGAATGGCCTCTGTCATCTTTCATGCATGGCACCAGATACGGGATACTGGACAATTAAAGTTGTTCAAATCACACAGACCCGAATACGAAGACGGCGGACAAAGGCGGGATTTTATCTATGTCAAAGATGTAGTCCAAATGGTTTGGGATGTCTTTGCCTATAAGCCTCAAAATGGACTCTACAACGTGGGTACAGGAAAGGCCAGAACTTTTGAAGCCTTGGGTACCGCAACATTTCATGCGCTCGATTTGAAACCAAATATCCTCTATATCGACATGCCGGATGATTTGCGCGAAAAATATCAGTACTTCACTGAAGCAGATATGCGCAAATGGAATGATGCGGGATTGCCATTGCCGGCAACTTCATTGGAAATTGGCGTAGATGACTACGTCAGATACTACCTCAATAGCGGAAAGTATTTTTAAAACATTACCGTTGAGTCATCAACGCACCGTTGGACGTAAACCCTGGTAGTAAATCAGGTACCACCCGTCTTCCAGTTTCGCAAATCGCCGGACGATATACATATTGGTTCCTTTCATGAGGATCCAATGCTCAATCATACGGTCGCCTTTCATTTCAAACCATTGCTGGAAATTATTACCTGGATCGGTCATATGATGGTGAATTTTCCAGCCTGTTTTTTGCCAGAAAAACCGCTCAGGAGGTATAGTGTCCCAATCTCCCCGCGTATTAGGAAGTCCTTCAAGCGGGAAGTTGATATGTTCCAGCTGATAAACGGAATCCTCATGAAACCTCCTGTAAAACACATTGAAATCTTCAGGTAGCGTCTGTCCCACGATGCCATCTTCTTCCTTTCCTGTGGTATCGTTTCCTTTGCTGGAGTTTCCAGCTTCAGTAGTAACGGGTTGAGAATTACAACTTTCAGCCAGGATCAGCAGAAAGAGTATCGCGCTGCTGGCAAAATACCCACGCAACTTCCGGAAGTAGCCTAAATCCAATTTCATACTGCAAATGTATACCTTCATATTTAATCGCTCCAAAGCAACGTTTATTTTCCCAATCTATAGGAGAAACAAAGATATGTTCTCTAAAGCCCAGTTTTTTTCGACCGTAGGCCTTATACATACTTTCCTTAGCCCCCCACAGAATATGCAGATATGGAGATTGTTGTGGATGCCCGTTGACCACCTTAAGATCCTTTTCAGTGAGGAATCGTGTAGCAATTCGTTCAAGGGTAGGGGAGTAGCCTTGAATATCTATACCACAAGGCTTATCGCTGATCATGGCACTGCACCACAGGTCACTATGACTGACTGAAATATACCTTTCACTGTTCAACAGATAAGGCTTGCCAAAATCATCATACAGACATTCAATCCGGGTCGTCAGGCCGGCGATCTGATACAGTAGTGCTCTGCTGGCCATCCACTCCCGCTGTTTTCGCGGAGAAAGTTCTCGCAGGATGACCAATTCATTTTCAGACCAGTCCTGTTCAAGCACTTCACGCAGCCCGGGGTGATGCCCGGCAGCAATGGTCGTACCCGATTGAATGATCTTGTGCAAAATATCCACAAGGACAAAACTATAAATTGTCCGCCATGATCTCCACAAAGTGTCAAAGCAACCTCCGGACATTTCAGTTCCATATTGCTGCCCCCCGAATGATTACTTTTGCACCTTAATTTTTAATGTTATGATCTTAACGGATACCCAGATTCTCGAGGCCATTGATAATGGTAATATTGTCATCACCCCGTTTGACCGCGCAGCGCTGGGAACAAACTCCTATGACGTGCATCTCGCTCCTTACCTCGCAGTCTACGAGGATGAAATGCTGGACGCGAAAAAACACAACACCATCCGTCATTTCGAAATAGGCCCTGAGGGTTTTGTCATACGTCCGGGCGAACTTTATCTTGGAGTGACCATGGAATATACAGAAACGCACCATGCGGTTCCTTTTCTGGAAGGGAAATCAAGTGTAGGCAGACTGGGCATAGATATTCACGCCACCGCAGGTAAAGGGGATGTGGGATATTGTAATACATGGACCCTGGAAATATCCTGCGTCAAACCCGTGAGAATTTATGCCGGTATGCCGATTGGCCAGTTGATCTATTTTCTCGTCGCAGGAGATATTGAAACGATGTATAACCGGAAACCTGGTGCGAAATACAACCAGAGGACAGATCGACCAATGGAAAGTATGATGTGGAAAAATAAGTTCTGAAACAAGGCATTTAAGCTTGTTCAGGCCATCAAAGGCGTTGGAGTCTTATTCACCGGTTTCCGCTCTCCAGGCATTAATTCCTCCCTGGAGATTGTAGGCGTTATCTATGCCAAATTGTGTGGCCAGCAATTTTTGGGCAAGCATACTTCGATTACCTGACTGACAATAAAGCACCAGCACTTCATCCGCTTCTTGCGTCTTGATTTCCGCGATACGAAAAGGCAATTCAGTGATGGGGATGTTCGTACCCCCGATATCAAATTCATCATGTTCATGAGGCTCCCTGACATCAATGAGTTTGAACTTTTCCCCGGCATTCAATCGTCCAAGAAGCTCAGCAGGCAGTATCTCATTCATACAGGAAAGGATTTTATTTATTCACAAGATAATGGCTTGTCCGGAGACACCGTGACTTGAATAGACGATCCCATTTCCAACGTGCCACCATCAGCCGCCGGAAATTGATTTACAATAAAAGCACTGTTGAGATCACTGACGTCTCCTTCCTTCACAGCCAACTCAAGCTTCAAACCAAGATTATCCAGTAAAAAGATTCCTTCCTCATACGTCTTGCAGAGCAGATCAGGAATTTTAACTTCGCCTCCGGATTTGCCGGAAATAACGAATTCAAGGTAATCTCCTTTCTCTATCTGGACATCATTTTTTCTTCCTTTGGCATCCATGATGATTTTACCCTTGTAACGTACCTCCAGCACCTGACCGGCATCTCCCGGATCAAATCGCGTATCGATAATCCTGGATTTGATTTCAAAATGCTCCTCCAGTTCCCGCTTTTTTCTTTCGTACGTCTTTCCATACATCTCAGGCAACCGGCTTGACAATATTTTATCCGGACTCCGCTTGGTAATCGTTACGTAGATCATCCGTTTCGATTTGACCAGCGCGCCGGGCAAAGGATGCTGCTTTATAATCTCTCCTCCCGGCTTGCCAAGCACATGGAGAGAATCCTGAATGCTCATTCTGAATTTTTTACGGGCTGCGTCCTTCACGGCCGTGTCATACTGGTAACCCGTGTAGTCAGGCATTTCAAGCTCCTGGCCATGATGAGTATACAGTTTCAGCCAGAGAAATGCAGCAAGGAGCACTATACAGAAGAAGAGTAGAAGGGCCAACAGGGTTTGCCTGAAATCCTTGCTCTTCAGGTAACTTGCCAGGTTATCTTGCCCTTGTTCAGCCATGTTTATATCTTCAAAAATTGCATGGGGTAAAAGTAGAAAAAGAAATCTTTGCAACATGCAGACGTCGTTCTGGGGTCAGCATTGAAGCAATTCAGGGTATTATTTTGCTTTAAGATTTGTTGTTCGCAGATTACTCCTACTTTTAACGTCCATTCCCCCCTCTTAACGTGGTATGAAAATTGTGAATTTGAAAGGATAAGTATGGCCTTGTCAGGTAACCCGGTAATCACCCTTTTTATTGCGGATGACCACGCCCTGTTCGTGGATGCATTGACTATCGCTTTGCATCAAGCGGAGGCAGGAAGCCCGTTTCGTGTCATTGGATCAGCATCCAACGGCGAAGAATTACTGGAAAGGTTAAGAGCATCTGTTCCGGATATCCTCCTCCTCGATCTTAATATGCCAGTCATGAATGGCCTTCAGGTTCTTCCGGTCATCCGGGAGTCCTATCCCGGGCTCAGAGTCATCATCGTCACCAAATACAGCGATCCCAAATTCGTGAGAGAATGTATCCAGATCCATAGTGTAGCCGGGTATGTTCTTAAAACAAGCCCCTTTTCAGAGTTCCTGGAAGCGATCCAGGGTGTAGCGCGGGGTCAATTGTACATGAGCTCCAATTTGCAACTATATCCAAAGGAATCAATAGTCAGCAACGAGGCCTCATTTGATGAGACATTTCTCGCGCGCTATAACCTCACCCGAAGGGAAATAGAAATTCTATCCCAGATCGCCCAGGCCAAAAGCAATGCGGACATTGCTGAAAATCTATTTATCAGTCCCCAAACCGTCGGTGCGCACCGAAAAAACATTATGCGTAAGCTTAATATCTCCACTACAGCGGGCCTCGTACGGTTTGCTATCGAAAATCAACTGGGCTAAGGCATCTGGTAAAAATTTAGCCAATTTTTCCGCAATAGGTTGAAAATCCAATTTTTAAGTTATTTTTGGGCACCCTCCCAATATTTTATTGACTTTCTTGACTACTTTTAGATCGGATATTAGACCCTTCTGAAGAGTCAAACCCTGTTTTAAACTATGGAATACTAAGCACGCTTATAATCCCACTCTTTTATGAAACCATCTATTACCCTTTTCCTTTCCCTCCTGTTTACTTGTTTCATTTCCAATGATTTGCGAAGTGAAGTAGATTGTTACCACGATTATGTGGCTCCTGTCGCGATTTGCGACGCCCACACCGTTGTAGCCTTATCGAATACAGGAACTGCCAAACTCTATGCCACAGACATTGATGATGGCAGCTACGACAATTGTCATTTAGCCTCTTATCAGGCCAGACGTATGACTCAGGGCTGGTGTCCTCCGGGCGTAGCCGACGATACCCAATTCAGACCTTACGTTGAGTTCTGTTGCGAAGACGTAGGCCATACCATTTGGGTAGTATTAAGAGTAACCGATGCTCATGGCAATTACAATGAATGCATGGCTGAAGTCACCGTTCAGGATAATTCCTATCCCGGACTCTGGTGCCCGCCAAACATCACCGTGAGCTGTGGCTTTTGGTTCAGCCCCGATGCCCTGAATAATCCTTACAACAGGACTTTCGGTACGGTCGCCGTAAATGGCGCTCAGCGTCTTCCAATCATCATCAATGACCCGGGTAATCCAAATTATGGTCAACCGCACAACTGGGGCCTTGATGGCTATGCCGGAAGCGGCGTGTGCGGAGGCGGTAATGTCTGGATCTCTATTCCGGAAGTTATCGATTACAGAAACTCCTGCGGCGTAGGTATTATCAAACGGAAGTTTTTTATTGAAGTAGGCAACTGGTCAGACTGGTGCTATCAGACCATTACTGTAAAGGATTTCACCAGTTCAGACTATTATATTCATTGGCCCTATGATTACACCGCCGATGCATGTCAGTATGGTCCTGAAGATGTTGATCCGGAGGACCTTCCGCATCCTTATGACAAACCATCCTTCAGTGATGGCGGCAACAGTTCCTGCGGGTTGATCGGCTACGCGCATGAAGATCTGGTGTTTACATTCTCCGATGGCGCCTGTAAGAAAATCCTCCGTGAATGGACAGTGATTGACTGGTGTAAATACCAGCCTAACAATCCCTGGAGCCCCGGAATCTGGACACATACTCAGGTGATCAAATTGATGAATAACGTTGCACCTACGTTTGTTTATGGCTGCCAGGATGTTGAAGTCCCCGGCTATGAAGCAAACTGCACCGGTCGTTTTTATCAGCAACCACTTGTTCAGGATGATTGTACCCCTGTCGATGCTTTCAAATGGGATTACAAAATCGATCTCTGGAATGACGGCAGTTACGATATCAGCTATGAAGGCGTAGGCCAGCCTACAGTAGATAAGATACTTCCCTATGGTTGGCATAAAATTCTCTGGAACGTATCAGATGCTTGCGGCAACTACCGTACCTGCAGCTATAAGGTACATGTTCAGGATAAGAAAGCCCCGACACCTATCTGCTATTATGGATTATCCAGCGTGGTCATGCCTATTGGCGGTATGGTCACTATTTGGGCAAAAGATTTCAATGCCTCCAGTTATGATAATTGCACTCCCGCGTACAAATTGAAATATTCCTTCTCTGAAAATCCATGGGAGTCATCCAGGACATTTACCTGTGATGATCTCGGCACCGTGCCCGTTCAGATATGGGTACATGACGAATATGGAAACAAGGACTACTGTACCACTTTCATTAAGATCAATGATAATGAGGATGCATGCGCAGGCATGAATGAAGTACAGGGTTTTGTGAGTAGTTTTACAAATATTCCTATTCCCAAGTCGGCAGCAGAGATGTATAAAATCATGCCTGATCAATCCCTTGAGGATGAAGACATGGTATCGTCCTCTGACGCCACGGGCCATTTTAGGCTCGGTTTTGGAACCACGCAATATGACCGTATGATCATGTTGAGCCGTGAAGGTAAAAAGCTGGAAGGGATCTCTACGCTTGACCTTATCACCTTGCAACGTCACCTCAACGGTACTGAACCTATCACCGAACCGCATAAACTTTATGCCGCTGATCTCGATGGCAATGGCAGAGTAGGGGCGAATGACTTGTTGCTCCTCAAGAAAGCTATTCTGGGAGGCTTCAAACTCAACAACTACCCGGGTAATTTGTCATGGGTATTCTTTGGCGATCCCTGCAATCCGGATGAATCCCTTGATCTGCTTATTGGAGAGTGCCACAATGGGGTGGAAATTGACCACACCGGTGTATTTCCTGTGATTGCGAGCTTTAAAGCGCTCAAAATGGGAGATGTTAACGCGGATATGGTCAATATGGGCTTTATGTTGACCCCACGGACAACCTCCAGGGTCGATATAAGTGTCAGGGAAGATGAAACCAGCCATTCCATGCAGTTTATTGCCACAGCGGATGCCCAGGTATATGGCTTCCAAATGTCTGTAGAGGGCCAACTGGCTACCATTATTGGTGGTGTCCTTCCATTGGATGACTCACACATGGCGAATGATAAGGATGGCTATTCCAATATTTCCTGGGGTGTTAATACTCCTGTGACAGTAAAGGCCGGCGATGTTCTCTTTACGCTTGAGAATCTGCCGGAAGGGATCGGATTTGAGCAGCTTTTAGTCAATGACGAAGATGCCCTTTACCCAGAGATTTACACTCAGAGTCTTGATAATGAGCGTATTAATTTGATTTCCTGGAGGGATGGCCTCGAAGATGTCGGTTTTGAAACCAAACTCGCGCCCAACCCATTCACCACCTCTACTCAACTTAAGGTCATTATTCCAGCCGGAGAAGAATTCCAGGTGTCGCTTTATGACATGAAAGGAACCGAACTCTTCAACAGGAAGTATATCGCCTATACCAATGAGGCCGATGTAGTGATAGGTCAGGACATTATTTCAATGCCCGGGGTCTACTATTACAGGGTAACCTCTGGAATTGGAGAGTTATCAGGAAAGTTCGTCAGACAGTAACTGATACAGAGGGCATATCCGGTTTTCGGATATGCCCTTTTTCTTTCAGGGACAGAATAAAAATCCAACTCATCCCGGCCCCGATATTATCGGGGCTTTTTTATTTATATGGCTGACAATCAATTATTTATGATTTCGTGGATTTATGATTCATAGTCATTGATATCGGTCCGGGTTCAGGCGTGGTTTGGATTTGACCGCTAAAACATCGAAGTTTGCAGTGTTTTTAAAGAAGATCTGGAAAACCAACCTCTCCCTCTTTACGGATCGTTTTAAGTATGGTATAGTTTTCGCTGCGTATTTGGCCAAGGCCAAACTTGTGCGGATAGTAAAACATTGCGATTACTATTACTATATTTACGGCTGATTTGCTTGCAATTAAGTTTTTCTAAGAATTAAAGTTTTACTAATGAGTAAATCCATATATGGGCTCATCGCCGGGCTTTTTGC
>CAZYHJ010000042.1:0-10294 GCA_964646645.1 uncultured Saprospiraceae bacterium
TGTTGCCTTCGTGTCCTTCGTGAGAAACCACTCCCGAAGTAGATTCTCTCTGGAAGTGTGAGTTCGCACGGAGGAATGGAGGTAGCACGGAGGGAAGGAGGATTTTCGAATATGGCCTTCGTGTGCCTCCGTTTTGCCTCAGTGTCCTTCGTGAGAAACCACTCCTGATGTAGATTCTCACTGGAAGAATGAGTTCACACGGAGGAAAGGAGGTAGCACGGAGGAAAGGAGGAATATCGCGCGCAGAGACGCAGAGACGCGGTTTCGGTTATACCCAAGTAACAAATGACGACTAACAACTCACGACTCACGATTGACGACTCACGCCTCAACCCTCACCCCTCACTCTTCACCCTTATAAGGGAGGCAATCACATCCAACGCAATCTCATAATGCGTGTGATTATTGATCACGAGATCGGCCTGGTGCTTGAAGGGCTCGATGTAGGCGCGGTAGGCGGGAAGAACATGATATTCGTAACGATGGAGCACATCTTCCAGTGGATAGTTGCGTTCTCCGGCGTCGCGGATGATGCGGCGCTTGAGTTTGATGACATCCTCAGCATCGATAAATATTTTAAGATCCAGCTGGCTACGTATTTCTTCGAAGTAGAAGACAAACAATCCTTCCACGAGGATAACCGGCGCAGGATGATAGTGCAGCATCACCGGTGCCTGCTTTGGATTATTGAATACGTATTGTTGCTTCTCTACTACCCGGCCATCGATCAGGCTTTTAATATCCCTGCTGAATGCGGCATCGTCAATCGACTGGGGTAAATCAAAATTCTGGTACCCGGCATCATCCCACACCTGCTTGTCCCGGGGATGATAGTACTCGTCCTGGGAGATGATACAAAGTTTTTGTTCCGGAAAAATGGCTCTGAGTTCATGGATAATCCTGGTCTTGCCGGACCCACTCCCCCCTGTAATACCGATGATGTATGGTTTTTTCGCTTCCATGCTGCAGTAGATGGCCGCAATTTACATCATTATTAAAGAGCGGGAAACAGGGGGTCTGGACTTCTTGTTCCGGTCCTATTCGAAGAAAAAATGATATTTTTCCCCGCATTAAAACCAACATATGAGCTGGATCGAAAGCCTTGGGCGAGGAATATTGGGAATGGCCTTCCTCATCGGTATTTGCTACCTCTTGAGTAAGAAGAAAAAGGACATTCGCTGGCGCACGATCTTCTATGCCCTGGGAATGCAGATTATTCTCGCCCTGCTCATTCTGAAGGTCCCGTTTATCAATACGGCCTTTGACTGGATGGCCTCCATGTTTGTCAAAGTTTTGCAATATGCCAGGTTTGGCGCAGAGTTTCTTTTTGGATCCCTGATCACCAAGACGGATTCGTTTGGGTACATCTTTGCTGTGCAGGTCCTGCCGACGATCATTTTCTTTTCTGCCCTGTCAAGCCTGCTCTACTATTTCGGTATACTTCAATTGGTGGTTAAAGGCATGGCCTGGCTGATGGCCCGGACCTTGAAACTGTCTGGTCCTGAAAGTTTGTCTACGGCAGGCAATATCTTTCTTGGTCAAACTGAAGCTCCCCTCCTGATCAGGCCCTATATCGCACACATGACCCGTTCAGAAATCCTCTGTATCATGACCGGCGGGATGGCCACGATTGCCGGAGGAGTTTTTGCCGCCTATATTGGATACCTCGGGGGAGATGATCCAATAGCAAGGGTATATTTTGCCAAACATTTGCTCACAGCATCGCTCATCTCTGCACCCGCCGCAATCATGGCTTCTAAATTATTATTACCGGAAACAGAGAAGGTGCATAACCCTGAGTCACTTGAAATGGTCAAGTCTGATGCCAATAATGTGTTGGATGCAATCTCAACGGGCACCACGGACGGACTCAAACTTGCGGTCAATGTCGGAGTGATGCTGCTTGTCTTCACCGCACTGATTTACCTGGCGAATGGCATTCTCATGAAGTTTGGTCAAATCGGAGGATTAAATGAATGGGTGCAATCCATCACCGGAGGCAAATATGAAGGGTTTAATTTCACCTTTATCCTTGGTGCCATTTTTAGTCCTATCGCATGGCTGCTGGGGACACCTAATCAGGATATGCTACAAATCGGGCAGTTGTTGGGACAAAAAACGATGATCAATGAATTTGTGGCCTATGCGGAATTAAATAATCTTCGTCTGGCTGGAATTCATCTTGATCCAAAATCTATTTTGATTGCCACGTATGCGCTTTGTGGCTTCTCAAATTTCGCATCTATAGGGATTCAAATCGGAGGAATCGGTTCGCTTGCTCCCAATCAACGAAAAACACTAACAGAACTCGGTATCTATGCGTTGATTGCAGGAACCATTGCCTGTTTCTTTACCGCGATCATTGCCGGAGTACTATACTCTTTCGGAACTTAAGGATGACTCAATGCTATCGTCATTGAGGGCATAGTAAACACTTTGGCTTCACCTGTCAATTCATGGTACAATAAGGTATTTACGCTGCAGGTCACCAGGAACGCATCTTCGCCGGAAGGTGAAACTCCATAGGGCTCGACGGATTCAATACTCATTTCGTAACCCGGCAATTGCATGCCGCCTGATGCCCGCCAGAAATCACCAGATTCATCTACATATAGGAGATCTACCCGATCTGTCAGGAACTGTTCCGCCTCATAGGATACCGGCGTACTGATGAGCGAAATTGGAAAATAGCATGGATCCACAACACCCGCCTGCACTCTTACGATTTGGGAAAGTGTGGATTTATTCCCATTGGCATCCGTCACCGTTACGCCAGCATATAATTCAGACAAGATGAAGCTATCCTGAAGGGCAACAACAATATTTTGAGAAGTTGCGCCATTATACCATTCATACGTAAAGGGCGGAGTTCCGGATGGCCGTACGCCAAGACTGACATACCTTGCACTCTCGAGGATAGGTTCGATGTAGGAAATACATGGTACGATCGTTTGAGGATCGAAGGAAAGGCACTGCGAATAATGGCAACCCGTATACGCAAATGACTCAAAACAAACGAACATGTTTTGCTCCTCACTCACAGAGGTAGTGTATGTATGTTCATAAAAATTATTACCGACCGTGTCCTGCCAGTAACTAATTCCGCTCATAAACAATCCGGGATGAGTGGTGAGGTGAATATTAAAACTATCATGTGTCCCGGGCTGCTCGACCAATCCCTTTTTTCCAACCTTGATGGTGTTCTCAAAGGCCGTAACTGCATCCGTTTCAAAAGGAGTGTTTTGAAAAAAATGAAACGTCCATGATCCGGGACATTGGTCCAGGCAGCCGTCTTTGCTGAATACGGATGAATAAATGGTCAGCGAATCATTGCGGCTCGTCGACGGCAGCATGGTCCAACCATTTGTACCTGCCCCTATGTCAATTGACTCATTCCCAAATGACCCTTGCATACCAAACACGGCATCCTCCGTAAACCCGGACGGAATGTCTTTTGGATCTTTGACACAGGACCACATCAGCATGATCAGGCCCGCAACTGTTATATATGATGGGTTAGCGTAGTGCATGAATCTGATAATTTAAAGTGATAAAAGGATGCACTGGCGAATATGCACCTTCCCAATAATAACCGTCCTGGCTAAGTGCCTCATCTTTTCGAGTCAGGGATGAGAAGAAAATATCTGTGCCGGCTGACAATGCCAATCCGGGTGTCAACTGAAATCCATACGCCACATCCGCATTCCATTGCCAGCGCTGCAATCCATCAGTGACCAGCCATGAATATTCCGATTGTGATGTCACGCCTGGAGCAAACTGATCGACAGTCTGCGTGACGATTTCACCCTGCGCACCATAGAGATACTGCACCCCACCATGCAAACTGAGAAAGTGTCGTTTAAATCTGTAAAGTCCTCCAATCCGCGTATACACGTAGTGCAATCTGTCCGGAGTAAGGGTATTAAAACTACTTCTGGCACCAAAACTGGCCTGATGCACTGTGGACGAACGTTGAAAATCAAAACCACCCGATTGAAACAAGTAGCCAGCCGACCAATTCAACTGCATCCGTGGTTGCAAGGTATAAGTCAGCCCTGCTCCTGCCCTCAATTTCCAACCTGTTGTAAAATCAGGTTGTGACGCAAGGATAAGCCCCGTGCCTGCCTCACCGAATATGGACAAATATCTGTCCGGCTTTACATCTGGCACAACCGGCGGTGGAGATACTGTACTGACATAAGACAATGAAACAGTCGTAAGCATTTCCAAAGGTCCGATCTGAACAGGTGTTCTCGCATCTACATCGCTTGCACGTAACTCAATTGTTGTGACCTCAGTAGTACCCGATGTTTCACTGGTTGACGTTTCTGCTATGGATGGTTTATTACCGGATGGACTTGTCATTGTGGAGTTTGTGGTTACGGCCACTGCCGATGCCTGGTCTGGTGTTGCCTTTACGGGTTGCCCTGAAGGAATAGTTGATCCGGATTGTGGCAAAGTTTGATTTGTATTTGTGGACTTACCTGAAGTCTGATTGGATGCTGAAGATGTTGAGGATTTTGATGCAGTTGCAGGTGAATCTGTCCCGCTCACTTTTGTATTTGGATTGATATTCGTTAAGGATTTCTGTTCAGCAGGAATTGATGTTTCATGCGTACTGGATGAAGACGAGGAAACTTCATTGGATGGCGGATTTGGCACAGGTTGATCCAATGCAGCCTGACCCTGGGGAAGTTGGCCAGCATCTTGGTCAGTCCGTTTCTCGCCGGACAAAGTTTGTTGTTCGTTTGCCACTGCAGGGGAAATGCTCCCTGATGATTTGGGTTGGTAGAAAAAGAAATAGGCCGAAAGCGCGGTGACAATGACCAGGCTTCCTAACCACCAGAGCGGAAACATCCGTCGGCGTTCTTTTTTGTCGAGCAATTCAAGCATTTGTGCCCTGTGGCCTTCATCCACAGGAAACTGCTTTTGCTCCCATTTCCTTTTCAGGATATCATCGAAGTTCTCTTTCATTTCAATGATGCTGTTTTTGAATCTTTTTCCAATACTTCCCTGATCCTTTTCCGGGCCTCATGTACATGCCACTTTGAAGTGCCTTCTGAGATACCCAACATATCCGCGATTTCTTTGTGGCCGTAACCATCGATCGCAAACAGGTTAAAGACTTGTTTCGGCATATCGGGAAGCTTATTAATCACACTCATCAGATAATCTATATCCACGTCATGTGCCAGATGGCTATCTGTTTCAAAAGGTTGATCCATATCTGCAGTAAACTGATCAAAATACACGTGCTGCTGATAATGTCTCTGCTGTGATCTGAACTCATCGATGATACTGCGGAGGGTGATTTTTGAAACCCATGCTTTAAATGAACCGGTGTGATCAAACTGCCCGAGGTGTTGCAGTACTTTCAGAAAACTGAGATTGAGTCTTGAACCGGCTTCCTGTTTATCCTTGCAATAACGAATGCAGATAGACATCATATACCCGTAACAGAGGTCATACAACCGGATTTGCGCTTTCCGATTGCCCTGGATACATTGCCTGATCAGTTGTTCGTCAACCTTCATACAAGACATACAAAAGGCCACCGGCTTGTCATTCCCTCTAAATGACGCACCGGCAGCCCTTTTCTCAATAAGAGATCTTCGGGTTTGAACCCATTAATCTTGCTTTACAAATCTTCCGTAGTACATCTTGTCATCACTCTTGAGACTCACGAGGTACAAGCCCGGAGTGAATGAACCAATGTCTACGCGTATGACTCCATTGACCTGATCCGCGCTGCCTGTGTAGACCACTTTGCCCTGCATATCCGTCATCCGGATATCGGTACGGGCAGTGTTGGCGTTGACAGGAATAAACACTTCATGGGTCGCTGGATTCGGATGTAACTGTATTTCTTCAATCGTTGGATCTTCAACTGCGGTGGTTCCCTGATTCAGCACGAGTGTCACGTTGAGTTTTTCTGGTGACTCAGGAGATAATGTCACCCATACATCAGGCGAATGTTTTCCTGGCTGGTCATAGCTGATCCTGTACGTACCATAATGTAAACCGGTAAAGCGGAAGCTTCCATCTTCGAGTGTCCACATGTACGTCAATGGATTGCCATCCACATCTTTAATCAGCACTTCAACACCGCTCAGCCCGCTTTGTCCACGATCCGGATCACCCTCTCCTGCCGCGAGTCTGTTGCCATCGGTCACAATACCACCTATGACGCCACCACCACCTAAAATCGGGTTCGTCCTGACCATCCAGATGTCTGTGGTCACTGGCAACCAATTAGGCAACGTATGCGTCACTGCTGATTCCCAGGTCACACTGCTATAGTGATATGTTGGGAAAAACGCGTCCGCGCCAGGTGAGCCCGGTGTCAATTCTGCCCTGACGACATATACACCATCAGGTAGTCCGTCGATTTGATAGAATGTTCCATTGAGCAAATCAGTAGATGCTTCCAGATTGTACTCACCGGTGTTTGGATCAAGTCTGAAGGCATGAACACTACCTTGTGCGATTGATAATGAGTCCGTAAATACATAACCTGAAATGATATTTGAATTTCCTTCCGGTAATGTATCGATCACGATACAAGCTGTGCTCTCACAACCAAAAATAGTGGTCACGGTGGCACAATATTGTCCCGGGCCTTCGATCTCAATCCACGGCAGCGTATCCCCGGTAGTCCAGATCACTGAAGCGACTGGATCATCGCTATACACATAAAGTGAAGGAATGGGCTGCGAAGAATATCCTACAGATACAAAGCAGCTGTCAAACTTGAAGTTGCAGCCTGTTGAAGCACAACCAATCGCATCAGTTACGGTGACACAGAGATCGTGAATACCGAAATCAATATCTACACTCTGAGTAGTTGCACCATTTGACCATAGATAGCTGAATGGCGCCACGCCCCATGCGTTAGCCGTGTAGGTGACATAGGAGCCTTGTGAATGATCCTCAGAAATCCAGACTCCGCAGGAATCTACATTCCAGAAATAGACATCTACGCACGTCGTCTTGACACAGCCACCAGACATCACCGTCACACAATATGTACCTTCTTCTGTAACTGTGATCACAGGAGTGGTATCGCCTGTGCTCCAGTTGAAGATTGCGCCCTGGCTTGGATCATTCCAAACTGTTGCGGTCAGGACTGCTTCACTATTGGAAATATAATTAATGGAAATTATGGCTTCGCAAGGCAGGAAGAACGTATCTGTACAGGCCACAGTTTCACAGCCGAAACTAGATGTTACCGTGACGCAAGCGATTTCATTTGGATTTTCCAGCAAGGTGACTGCATTGGTATCTCCATTGGACCAATTGTATGAAAAAGTACCCCAACCCCATGCATAAGCTCCGGCATACCACTGACCGGTACTGTCGGCATACTGATAGACCCATGCAGAACATGAAGTGCCTAAGCTCTCGAAATCTACATAATAACAGGTTTCGGTCGTGCAACTACTGCCAACGGTTACTGTCACACAATAATCACCGGACTCGGTCACGGTAAGTGACGATCCTGTTGAGCCATCGGACCAAAGGAATTCAGCTTGAGGGCTGCCGGGCAGACTAAAAATAGAATCTACGCCTACCGTCAATACGGCAAGATTGGTATCAATATAATTGGCATTGATCCAGGCATAGCAATAATTTGCAGGTTCATAACATCCGGTGGATACACATCCATCTGAGTCTGTCAGTGTCACACAATAGGTCTGTGTTGGATCAATAGGGTGAATGGTTTCACCTGTTGCCCCATTGCTCCACTCAAAGAGCAAGGAATCAGCGCCTGAGGATCCATAGGCAGTCAGACCGATTGTATTGGAATCTGTGATAAAAGGATATACCCATACATAACAGGAATCCCAGCCTCCGCCTTGATATTGATAGCAAGAAGATGTTTCACAACCGGAACCATCTGTCATGGTCACACAGTACAAACCTGAACTGGGAGGATAAATGACTTGACCCGTTTCTCCGGTGCTCCACAAATACGTGATTGGATGTTGGCCGAAAGCATATGCAAACAAACTTCCTGTAGCCGGGTCTTCGGAAATATACACTTCGCAGAAAGGATTGTCATCGACGATCACACACGTAGCATATTCACAACCTGTGGCGTCATATACAGTAACACAATATGTACCTTCTTCGACATTTGTAATCGACGAAGTTGTTTCTCCTGTGGACCATAAGTATTGAAACGGCGGTATCCCGGAACCCGCAACGGCGGCAAGGTTATATGTACCATCGCCATTGTCTGTGGTCACGATATAGGCAAAACAAAATGCAGAATCAAGAACGACATCAATACAATCCGTGGCCACGCATCCCCATGGATATGATACTGTCACGCAATACAGACCGGAAGATTGGGGCAAAATGGATTGGGTGGAATCACCCGTGGACCATGCGTAAGCAGGTGTAGCTCCCGGCGGTGTCCAGGCAGACAATTGCATGCCACCATTGGGCAGCCATTCCTGAAGAATGAATACCTGGCAGGAATCCACTGGGTTTTGTTCACAATAATTAAAATCAGCTGTAAAAACCTCATTACCATTTAGAATGGTAAAATATTGGCTCTGGGTCAGGCCCCAGCAATCCACCATCGAAACTTCCACCCACCCAAAGAGATTTGGCATCGGAGGAGTGATCTGATCCGTATAAAATCCATCGCTATTGGTCTCCGTCTGCAGAAACTGCACGGTTGAATCTGCGAAAAAAGCAGAAATAAGGATGGTCACACCGGATTCAGGTTCTCCGTTGTCATTGCTGACTGTTCCCTGAACAGTCACTACGTCTTGTGCCATGACGGTCAGCCATGACATCAGTGTAAGGAGGGAAAAGAGTAAAAGTTTTCTTGTCAACATACTTATATCCATTAATTTGGTTTCAAAATTAAGTCGCGTTACCCCATAGTACGGACTCCTGAAGGGAATGGTTGGGTAAAGGCTTCATTTTTTCAACTTTTTTCAAAAAATGGCAAGTATTCCCCTGGCTGAGCGCCTGCGACCCCGAAATATCAACGACATCCTGGGACAAGACCACCTGCTGGGCGAAGGAGCAGTCCTTTTAAAGGCCATCAGATCCGGTAAAATACCTTCCATGATCCTCTGGGGTCCTCCTGGGGTAGGTAAAACCACACTGGCCAGGGTCATTGCCGGAGAAATGAACCGACCTTTTATTCCTCTTTCAGCTATCAATAGTGGCGTAAAAGATGTCAGAGAGGCTATCGATCAGGCCCGTAAACAACGCTTTTTCGATCGTTCGGGCCCCATCATGTTTATCGATGAGATCCATCGTTTCAGTAAGTCACAACAAGACAGCCTTTTGGGTGCGGTAGAAGATGGTACGATCACCCTTATCGGAGCCACCACTGAAAATCCGTCGTTTGAGGTTATTTCTGCCTTACTCTCCAGATGCCAGGTCTATGTACTCAATCCATTAGATGAAAATACCCTGCGAAAACTCATTCAACGAGCTATAAAGGAAGACACCGAACTTCAACAAAAGGATATCCGCATCGAGGAAGATACCGCCCTGCTGATGCTCACGGGAGGTGATGCCCGCAAACTTCTAACAGCACTTGAACTGCTCACCAACCAGGACAAAGAGCCGATCATCATCAATGATGCATTTGTGCATTCAGCCATTCAGCAGAATATTGCCTTCTATGATAAAGGCGGTGATCAGCATTATGATATCATTTCCGCGTTTATCAAATCCATTCGGGGATCGGACCCAAATGCTGCAATCTATTGGTTGGCCAGAATGCTGCATGGCGGAGAGGACATCAAATTTATTGCCCGGCGCATGGTCATCCTGGCAGCAGAAGATATCGGCCTGGCGAATCCCAATGCCTTGCTGATGGCACAATCCTGTGCAAATGCAGTACAATTTGTAGGTATGCCGGAAGCACGGATCATCTTAGCAGAGGCCGTCATCTACCTCGCCACCAGTCCAAAATCCAATTCCGCCTACGAAGCCATCAGCGCTGCCATGCAACATGTCACTAACACAAGCCCATTACCTGTGCCACTTGCGTTGCGAAATACACCCACCACTCTGATGAAAAACCTTGGCTACGGCCAGGGCTATCAATACAGCCATGCACATGCCGGAAATTTTGCAACACAAGAATTCATGCCCGATGACGTCGCCGGCACTACCTTCTATCACCCCGGCGACAATAAACATGAAAAAGAAATCGAAGCCAGAATCAAACATTGGTGGTCGAGCAAGTATCTATGACGCAAGGGCACAACAATTTGTGCACCGCACGAATGCATAATCGATAGCCCTCCTTTCCTCCGTG
>CAZYHJ010000042.1:10394-23664 GCA_964646645.1 uncultured Saprospiraceae bacterium
CTACCTCCTTCCCTCGGTGCGAACTCATCCTTCCAGCGAGAATCTACTTCGGGAGAGGTCTCTCACGAAGGACACGAAGGCAACTCGGAGGCACACGAAGGCAGTCACTAAAATTAGATTTCATTGATACTTCACACGCACACTCACACAGACACTCATGCTGAATTCCTCCTTTCCTCCGTGCTACCTCCTTCCCTCGGTGCGAACTCATCCTTCCAGCGAGAATCTACTTCGGGAGTGGTTTCTCACGAAGGACACGAAGGCAACACGGAGGAACACGAAGGTGATTATTGCAATTGGGTTTCATTTGTATTTCACACCCACACGCACACAGACCCCCATGCTGAATTCCTCCTTTCCTCCGTGCTACCTCCTTTCCTCCGTGCGAACTCATCCTTCCAGAGAGAATCTAATTCGGGAGAGGTACATGAATGACGAATAGTGAATAGCGATCAAAGAATAACGAAGGAAAATATTTGAATTAAATTTGCGGATCATCTCTGGTCGGCCCCCTCCGCCCCCTAAAGGGGGAACTCAATTAGAAAATGGTTTATCAGATAAAATTCACTCTGCTCACTACTCACTACTGACGATTCACAACTCACAATATGATTATCTACAAATTCGGCGGAACATCACTGGGAAATGCCACGCGCATGAAATCCGTAGCGGACCTCATCACCAGGGATGACAAACAGAAGATCGTGGTACTCTCCGCAGTCTCTGGCACAACAGATGCTTTGATCCGCTTATCCAAAGCCACGATGACGGAGGGCGAGCAGCAACTCGAAACAATGCGTACCCTCTACCATAAATACGTTGAGGAGTTGCTTGCCGATCAGGCACGAAAGGATGCCGCGATGGACTTCCTCGAAAAAACATTTGCCACGCTGCATGATGGATTAAATAAACGGGTACCACGGGATGAACGCTGGTTTGTATCCTTTGGGGAAATCATGTCCACCACCCTGTTTTATCACCTTATGCAGGAACGTAATGTCAATGCAGCTTTTCTACCCGCATTGGACTTCATGCGAACCCGGGAAGGTGAACCGGATATGGACCAAATCAGTCACCTGCTCACCCAACAGCTCGAGTCCCTCGGATCAAAATATATCTATGTCACCCAAGGATATATCTGCCGCAATGAAAACGGTGAGATCGATAATCTGCGACGCGGTGGCAGTGATTATTCCGCTACGATCATCGGCGCCGCGATCAAAGCAGACGAAATCCAGATCTGGACCGATATCGATGGCGTGCACAACAATGACCCGCGCATCGTCAAGAAAACGACTCGTATTGATGAACTCAGTTATGCTGAAGCTGCGGAGCTTGCTTACTTTGGCGCCAAAATTCTCCATCCGCTCTGCGTTCGTCCTGCACGAGAAGCAGGTGTGCCCATTCGACTCTTAAATACCCTGAATCCTGAAGCCGAAGGAACCATTATCCACAGAGAAAATCTAAACGAGACTGGTGGCCCAAAAGCTGTTGCGGCAAAGGACGGCATCACCGCGATCAATATCCGCTCCTCCAATATGCTTATGGCTTATGGCTTTCTCCGAAAGGTTTTCGAAGTATTTGAATTTCACAAAACCCCTGTAGACATGATCACCACTTCTGAGGTGGCTGTGAGTCTTACCATAGATGATACGTCAAATCTGGACAAGATCATCTCCGAACTTGAGGAGTTTAGTACGGTACACGTAGACCGTGATCAGACCATTATTTGCGTAGTAGGTGCATTTACAAAAGAAGACGCAGGTATCGCCGTGCAGGTCCTTAATCCCCTGAGGGATGTTCCTATCCGCATGATCAGCAGCGGCGGAAGCGAAAGCAATATTTCCGTCCTGATCGATTCGAGATACAAACAACCGGCACTTGAAGCGTTAAACAAAGGGCTGTTTGGGCAAGGATAGCTATTGCACCAACAACATTTCTCTGGCCTCAGCTCCATTGGTCATAAGGATATTGACCATATAGGCACCACTTGCCAGGTGTTGAATATCCAATGATTCGCCTGGATTGGGAAAATTGAAGTGCATCACACTACTTCCTGTTACACTGTAAATCATCACAGATTCAATTGATCCATATTGAGCATCCAGTTGAATGCTAAAATTTCCTGATGTTGGATTAGGCTGCAAAATCAACTCACCAGATGCTATGGTATGAGACGCACTCACTGGTTCACACAGGCCGGGGAGATTCTCGTCCATCCATTGCAGGCGTTGATTGACCCATTGTTTCATGTAATTGACTTCCGCACTATATGTTTGTCCAATAAAATTATTGGGCCAGATATACATGCCCAATATCGGCCACCGATCGTAGTTAGGCTCAGCAGGTCCGCCGAGTATATCCGCCTGTTCATCGAGCCAACCCAATACTGCACCGGTACTCAATACCGTTTCTCGTAATGAATCATACCTGCATCTCAAGCGATCCTGGAAGTAAGGATCCTCAAGAAAACGGGTCCACCATCGGGGTGTATTTCCGCATCCCCCTGAATTCTCATATGCCCAGCCATAGGTATGCTGGCAGTTACAATAATCTACATTACCAAAAGCAAGATTAAAATCCCAGAGCGGACCCATGTGCATTAAACTGTCTTCAGAATCCTTGTCCTTATAAAAGAAGGTGCTCAATCGGTAGGCATCGACATTATGCCCCAGTTCACAGACCAAAAAATAATCGATCACTGAATTGACATCAACATACCGGCGGTATCCTGTCTGAGGATCCGTAAAGTCATTGCCATACAATGCATCTTCAAAGGCATGAAAAAAGGATTGGATATACGCCTTTTGTTTTGGATGAAGATCTGGTCCCTCAGGATCTTCATAGACTATCCTGATTTCCTCGGCATCATACGTGCCTTCATATTCCGATACAAAGTAAGAGCCCTCTCCATCATCCCGATCCACTTTCAATATATATCCGCCGGTCAAGGCATTGCCAAGCGTATCCTCAGGATTTAATTTTTTGATATCCACCCTGTTCTTATCGCGCTTTATTTTTTCTTCCAGCCAATACACGCCGTGATAATCATCATTGAGCACCACTTCACAAGCAACGGCCCGGGGAGCATAGCCGCCCAATGCTCTTCCGAGATAATAGGTCAGCGCATCACGCAACATACTTTTATCCGTATACGGACCATATAAAATCCAATCCTCCTCCTTCGGCAATCCCAATAAGGTAGTATCAAGACCTTGTCCTTCTTCATCCTGCGTTTCGAAACTAAAATTCTTCTTAGGAAATCCCTGAGAAGATGATCCTCGAACTTCGATCGACATATTGCTCTCAAATGTCAGGTTGCCGGGATAACTATTCAAACCTCCGGAAGGATCCTGGATGACTTTGATCCGGCCCGGAATCTTAGGTTCATTTGGTATTGTGATATTATCTGTCTCCAGAACAATAATGGGCAAGGCTGTTGGAACAAATGCAGGACGCTCAGGCGGATTATTTCCAAAGTTGAGGCTCCAGGAGAGGACCTCCCCTGCATCTGCATAGGCATATGTATCGAGGATGCGCAGGGTCCACTTGCCATTCCCGGGTGCATCATTGTTTGCATTGCCTATGGGAGTAAATGGCCGATAGGCACCGTTATAAGGACTACTGCCATTGAGAATATGACGCGCCGCGGTCATATTAAAACAAGTGAACTCATAAAAGTCTGTATCTCCGCCCAGTCCGGAGGTCAGCATTATATTGGAGCCGCCCGGTGTAACCAAACGAATATCAAGATCGGCTATCCACGAATGGGCAATATTGATACATACTGTCACCAAACCAAAGGTATCGGTCAGGACACCCGGATCAAGGTCATTGATATAGATATTAAAATCATTGATCTGCCCGTCATCACTTATCAACCCTCCTGTCCCTTCGTAGGTTTGGGCAAAAAGAATGTGTGAAGAACTCAGTAACGTATAAACAATGAGACACTTAAAGCGGTTAGACATGGGTGGTGTGGATAAATGAGGCGTAAAAAGTATAAAAAATCCTTTGCTTAAAAATGACAATCGCACCTACCTCCAAAAGGACCAGATTTGCGCTCAAAATCCCAATCCATACCTCCACCCCTTCATTTGCGCTGGATATCTATCTTTATCCCTTTAATCAATGACACAAACATTCAATGTCGACTATACATCACCTGACCCACGATCATAAAATCATCGAAGACTCCGCCCGGCAATTTGCCCAGTCCCGCATTCTCCCGCATGTCATGGAATGGGATGAAAGTCAGCACTTTCCGATGGATTTGATGCATGAGCTTGGCGAACAAGGCTTTCTGGGAGTGCTTATTCCGGAAGAGTATGGTGGCTCGGGACTGGGATACCAGGAATACATCACGATCATCACAGAGATTGCCAAAGTATGTGGCTCCATCGGATTATCGGTGGCCGCACATAATTCGCTGTGCACCAACCATATTTATTCCTTCGGCAATGAAGAGCAACGTCGTCGCTGGGTACCTAAACTGGCGAGCGGTGAATGGGTTGGCGCCTGGGGCCTGACGGAACCAAATACAGGCAGCGATGCGATGCGCATGAAATGTGTGGCGGTTAAAGATGGCGACGACTACATCCTCAATGGCACCAAGTCCTGGATCACACATGGTAAATCAGGACATGTCGCGGTTGTTATTGTGAGAACAGGCGATTTGCTTGATAGTCACGGGATGACCGCGTTTGTAGTAGAACGAGGCACGCCGGGATTTAAAGCCGGAAAGAAGGAAAATAAGCTCGGTATGCGAGCTTCTGAAACAGCAGAAATGATTTTTGAAGATTGCCGTGTGCCTGCCGCCAATATTCTTGGAGAGGTTGGTGACGGATTTATACAGTCCATGAAAATCCTGGATGGAGGCCGTATTTCCATTGGTGCCTTGGCGTTAGGCATTGCCAAGGGCGCATATGAAGCCTCTGTAAAATACGCAAAGGAGCGTCAGCAGTTTGGTCAGCCGATTTCCAACTTCCAGGCGATCTCTTTTAAACTCGCGGATATGGCGGTCAAAATCGAGGCCGCTGAATTATTGCTGCGTGAAGCTGCCGATTTGAAAAACGCGAATAAAAAAGCAACCAAGGTGGCGGCAATGGCTAAATATTATGCCTCTGAAATCAGTGTACAAGTGTCCACGGATGCGATACAAATCTTTGGCGGCTATGGATATACCAAGGATTTCCCGGTAGAGAAATACTACCGCGACAGCAAACTCTGTACGATCGGTGAAGGCACATCAGAGATTCAGAAGCTTGTGATTGCCCGCGAACTCCTGAAAGGTAAATAATGGTTTAAGAAGACGTTATTGCTTCACCATTTTTTCCACAAACAATCCTGCTTCCGTTTGTAGTTGCACCACATACAATCCTGCAGGAAGTTGCTCAATACTTACTCTTGAGAATGCTGGTTGATTGCTGATTTGAGCAGCGACTTCTTTTCCTGAGGCATCATGCACTGAGATCGTGCCGGTGACGTCTTCTTTCCAGGAAACATCCATGATGCCGGTGATACTATTGACCTGAATATGATATGGCTTTTCTGCCACCGAAGATGGTTCTTCCGTAGAAACGGATCCCACGAGCAGATTGGTTTTGATCAATTCAAGTCCGCCACGTTGATTACCGGCTATGAGCTCATAGAGGCCGTCATGGTTGAGGTCTGCCAATGCCGGTGCGCTTCTGATACCGACATCGAGGTTTTCAAAATCTTCCTGTACCAGGTCCAGTGGTGTAGTCTTTCCTTGCTGAACACCTGCATACAAATTAAAGCGACCTGCATCAGTACCACTGAGTAGAACAAGACCTTGCTGTGTACTCACAATACATGGTGTGCTGTATTGTGGCAAACCGATAGCAATATCAAACAGTACACGGCCAAAGCACTGCGTATTTGGGGCAACAGTCGGATCCGCATTAAAATTGGCGTTACCGACTACCCCTCTGTTCTCGAAATAATTGAGATTGCTGCAGCGTCCATTGTTATCTGAGTTTCCGGTGCGCTCTCCGACGACCAGGTCACCTAACCCATCCCCGTTGATGTCTGCAATCTGCGGAGTGGATGACACACCTACCGCGATATTCATGTAGGGATATACAGCATTGGCAAAAGACATAGGTTGCCCGGCGGCTGCATTATTTTTGAAGAAAAATAATTTGCCATTCTGCTCACCGACAATAAGATCAATCGATCCATTGCCATCGATATCTCCGAAAGCAGGCGAGAAATCAAAAGTAGGCTGATTTGCAAACTGGGACATGCCCAACCAGTCAGCATTGGCAAGATTGAAGAAGGGTTGAGTTGGAGTCCCTTCATTTTGAAACAGCCAGAGATATGGCAAGCGAGTGATATTCCCTTCTGCGTACTTGTATCCTCCCACGACCATATCCAGGAGGCCATCTCCATTGACATCCGCCACTGCGGGCCGGCTAAAGGAGCCGAGATCAATCATATCGCTTTGGAGAAAACCCTTTTCTGTCAATTCAAAATCCAGAGGACCGTCTTCAAACACATTATCATCATACCGCCAGACGCTGACTTTATCTTCGGCCAGGGCGCGGGAATTGACTGCCGCAAGCAACTCCGGTTCAGGATCATCATCCAGTTCCACGAAATACGGTGCCACGAAGAAGGGCAGATCCACACTGGTATTATCCGATGGAAAATGTGCATCCTGGTCCGTAATCCAGGCCTTTTGCGATGTCAGGCCATTATGTAAAAAAACCAATCTGCGGGATGCAATATCTCCAAGCAATGCTTCCACATCTCCATCATAATCAAAATCCAATGCTCCTATGGTGCTGCCGGCATGTCTTGGAAGAATCTGACCATTGCCGGTAAAATTTCCATCCGAGCACATATCCGGATTATCGCTGAGATATACTTCTTCGCTCAACTCATTTTCCAAAATCCTTCCCCAACATGGATCTTTTAAAATAAAACGGAGTGAATCCGTGCCCCATCCGTTTTCAATGGATTGATTGGCGTAATACGCGATATAACTCCCTCCGGGTTCGAATACGATTACATCCAGGTCCGTATCACCATCCACATCTACAATGGCCGGGATATCATCCCAGGAACAATAGAGATTGGTCAGATCACCACCTGACAGGATCTGAAGATATCCTTTGCCTCTGTCCAGCACGCGGGTAAAACTCCAGGTTTCGTTTTCATAGGCTCCACGATACACTGCGATACCAGGTACACCGGTAGCGGACGAACTTGTCATCAGATCTTCCACACCATCGCGGTTATAATCCACGACCATCACCCAATCCACGAGTGAAGGGAAGTAATCTTTATAATTCCAGTCCATGACCCATCTGCCGGTGGCGGGCATGCGCAGATAAGTGCGCAGGATATCACCCTGACGGTCAAAGGAGATCATATCCTTGATCCCATCCCTGTTGAGGTCGATGTTGGAAAACTGTGGGGCATTGAAACCACCATTCCAATCCATGACCAATTCTTTATTATCAATGGAGACAGGAAACTGAATTCGTTCCTGAGCATGACCGACGGCCATACCTGTCATGATGATGAGCATCTGAAGGATAAGACGATTGAACAGATTTTTCATATCGCAAAGGTATGGGCTGTAAAGGAAAGAATGTGACATGTTTCCAACACTTTAGCGCTTATCCTGTTTATTCCCTGGAAAACAAGGAGCAGCATTTCATACCTTTAAACCTATGCGTACCCAAACCGGCGAGCGATATTTTGCTATTCATCCTTCAGCAGTGATGATGGTGTTGATTTTAGGCGGGATCACCACGCTCTTTGGCGCATTGGTATTGTCCTACATCTATACCCGCGCGGATAAAGGGATGCTGCCAGTAGGGATTCCCTGGCTTTTTCTCATTAATAGTGTCATCCTGATGAGTACCGGATTTGCTATCGAGCAGTGCCGACGGTATTTCCATGACCGAGTTGAGCAACAGACCATCAGATGGGGATTTATTACCCTTGGGCTGACCGTTGTATTTCTGGTGATGCAGGGGATCGCATGGTTCAAATTATTATCTACCGATATTCAGCCGGGGACTTCCGGAGGGTATGGCTATCTATATGCGATTTCCATTCTCCACTTTCTGCATGTACTGGCCGGTATTCCATTTCTGCTCCGGATCATCATACCACTCACCGTCGCACATCGTCAAGGCAATGCCGCTCTCCTCTTTATTGATGATCATATCAAAAGAAAACTGCGCCATACCTCCTGGTACTGGCATTTCATTGATGTGGTCTGGATTTGCCTGATGGTTGTTTTTCTGGTGAGTAAAACAGTGGGATAGCTATGCCCCTAAATCCCCTATGGTTCGACCACCGACCCATATCCTCGTTCTGCAGCTCACCAACCAGGGGACTTCAACAGAATGGGATTTCTCTAAACTCTTTTGCCCCTAAATCCCCTGAAGGGGACTTCAATAGACCGAAAATTCTCTAAACTATATGCTCTTTGCTCTTTGCTCTTTGCCCTCTGCTCTATGCTCTCTGCCCTATGCTCTATGCTTTACACCATCACATTCCTCCCCTGCCTCAATACCACAGGCTCTCCGGAAGTCAGATCAACCACCGTCGATTCTTCCTGCAAATAATTTTCCTCAACGACGATAAACGACACTTGTTTTTCAAATTGATGAATGATCCCTGTGGCATCCAGATAATATGTTTCATCCTCTTCATGACTGACGACACTGGTCACGATCAATGGGCTGTTTAATTTGCCCATGAGAGATTTGACGGCAGGATGCTGCGGAATGCGCAATCCAAGTGTTTTCTTTTTGTTTTTGAGGAAAGACGGCGCATGGTTTCCGGCATTCAGGATAAAAGTGAATGGACCCGGAAGATTTTTATTCAGGATGCGGTACACCGGCGTATCCCATTGGGTAAAAAAAGTGGAGGCCTGGCTGAGATCACGACAGACCACACTCATCATCGCATCACGGGGATCCAGGTGTTTAAGTTTGCAGAGGGTTTCATATCCTGCTTTATTCTCCATCAACGCGCAGAAGGCGTACACACTGTCCGTAGGCAAGATCCCAACTTTACCTTTTTGCAGCGTTTCAGAAATAAAATCAAGGTCATCCGGATGCAGACCATAATGTTGTGCCTCGATAATCATCGCTTATAATTTTATAGAAGGAACAGCCGCATACGACCTGCTCCATTCCCGGAACAACTGCATGGCTTTCCTTTTAGGTTCATCTAATGGATAAGAAATATTTCGCGTCAGATAATCCATCTGCCAATCAGCTACCGGCACAAGTCCTGCCTGTATGGCACGCATGCCTGCCTCAAAGGCACGATCGATTATGGACGCATAACAATCATCCGTTTCAGGCGTAGCGATCCACACAGCAAAGACTATGGGCATCCCGGTCAACGCCTGCCAGGCTTCCGCCAGATCAAAACGATATTTAAATCTGGATTGATTGACAAACACTTTGTCGCCGATCATCAGGTAAGCATCAGGCACCTGAGCATCATCAGCTGTTGTAAATACCCAATCCCTCTTCCACCATTTATCCGCCAACAGTTGCAGCAGTATGTTGGACGTGCGCGAATGATCATCCAGACGCACATATTTAATTTCATCCAATGGCTTTTGACTCAACAGCACCACTGTGGCCACGGGGCCTTCAGCGCCTATACAATATTGACCAAATAACTTGAATGGGGGCATGTCGTCAAGTGCACCGACGGGACATAAACTGATGTCCGTTTCATGCCCTTCGAACATCCTTGCACATTCGGAAGGAATAACCCGATGCACCTCAGCCTCTGATTCGAGCCCGGTCATCCTGATACCTTCAGAAAATGGAAGTGTATTGAGGTACTCCACCAGGGCTATACGCGGTTTCTTCAATGTGTATCAGTTTAATAATGGCAATGCGACATAGCCTATAAATTCCTTGTCTTCTTCAAAGGTCTCCTCACTCCAGTTTTTCAATTCATGATATAAGGTATCGCGTTCGATGGGAATACGCCCTGCGCTCTTGATCAGCGTCACCAACTCGTAGGTACTCAAGGCAGGGTGTTGTTCTTCTGAACCGGCCATGCTGTAGATCTTAGTTGTATCGTCGATGGTGCCATCCAGGTCATCCACGCCAAAGGCCATCGACACCTGTGCCATTTGCCTGCCGAGCATAGGCCAGTAGGCCTTGATGTGATCAAAATTGTCAAGATAAATGCGACTCACCGCATACATCTTGAGATCTTCAATCACAGTCGTTTCCGGCAGGTGAGACATCTCATTATCCTGGTTCCTGAATTTCAAAGGAATAAACGTCTGGAATCCACCGGTACGGTCCTGCAATTCCCGCAACTGCCGCATATGATCCACGCGGTGGTGGTATTGCTCAATATGCCCATACAGTATAGTGGCATTTGACCGCTTACCTGCTTTATGCCAAAGTTCATGGATTTCCAGCCACTGATCTCCCGTGCATTTATCAGCAGCGATTTGTTCCCTGATCTCCGGATGAAATACTTCAGCACCTCCGCCTGGCAAACTATCCGCACCGGCTTCGATGATCCGCCGGATGCCTTCTTCATAACTCACTTTGGCCTTCTTGAAAATATAATGGTACTCCACCGGCGTCAATGCTTTGATATGTAACTCCGGTCTGTGGGCTTTAATTTTTCCAAACAACTCACAATAAAAATCCAGATCATACTGCGGCAAGACACCTCCAACGATATGCACCTCTGTCACCGGTTGGTTATCGTATTTCTTGACGATATCCATCATTTCCTCCATGGTGTACTCCCAACCATCTGTGCGATGTTTGATCAGTCTGGAGTAGGAACAGAACTTACATGTGTAAATACACACATTGGTAGGTTCAATATGAAAATTGCGGTTGAAGAAAGTTTTATCACCATGCTTTCTCGTACGTACAAGGTCGGCCAGTAAGCCCAGAAATGAAAGAGGTGCTTGTTCAAACAGGAGCAGCGCATCCTCATCCGAAATCCGCTCTCCCTGCAGGACTTTATTCTTTACCGGAATGAGATGCGCCGGAACAGCGTCATCTTTCAACAGGCTCGCCAGCTGGTCAGCATTAGTCAAGGTTTCATGCATAGGATCACAAATATCGCAGGATTTCTTTGGCTTTTTCAGTATCATCGGGCATCCGATCAAGCACGTGCTTGCGCTCAGCGATTTGCGTGGGTTCGAAAGGCATATTCCAATACTTTTGAATGACAGGCAATGTATGTTCAGGTAAATAATAGGCAATCGCCTTATCCAACTCCGTATCAGTTCTGGAATTGTTGGTCGCCACTACAAACCGACCAAAGTACAACGCAGGGAATATCTTCAATTTCATTCCTGAACCATGCAGACTGTGAATCACAATCACCTGAGCCTCATTTACCAGTGCCCTCATTCTTTCTTCTGAAACATCAGGCTCACGTCTAATGTTTGGCAGTCGCTGCAATTTCTCTTCAAATGCCTTGTCGCCTGAACGTCCGGCGATCACCACCGGAATGTCTGGCGCAGTTTGAAGATGTTGGACCAGATCAAGGACGGCTTCCTGGTTGATCCCCAGGGAAAGGTCCCCGTGGTAAAGCACATACTGTCCGCGACCGGGTGTGATCTCCGGTTGGTCATGGCCATGAAATGGTGGCAACAGGCAGGTTTTTACTCCTTTCGCCTTAAACCATTGTTCGTCATGCGGGGAAATAGGAAATACCACTTCAAACACTTTAGCGATCCGGGTTTCATATTCACGAAGCATCATAGCTTCTCTGCTAAAAATGAGTGATTTAACGCCGCGGCTGTGATCTGCCAATTCGCGGTAATACTGTTGCTCAATATTGTGTGCTCTCAGTAAAACTTTCCGAGAACCGAGTACATCGGCAAAACCTGTGGTTTGAATCCCCTCGAAAAATATGGGTTGTTTGTCCTTATTAAGCTGGTGGAGTAATTCCGGAGCTTTCCTCGATGCGACGATGTATGGGAGGTTTTTCGATAAAAAGGCTGGCCATACGACTCTCGGATAGTAACTCACCTCTGCCGCCACTGTTTTCAAAATGGGCTGGGGATCAAATTTGCCGTACACAAAACAATGCAAATGAATCTTTACGCCCAGCGCTTTCAGGGCCACCAGTCGATTCCATACATCGATCGCTCCGCCATAATGTGCGGGCCAGGGTACGGCAAAAGTGACGATATGGAGATCAGGCAATGGCATATGGAAAGGTACAAGACAAAAATGACTTTTACTAATAGCCTTATTGTCAACAGCTTAAGGCCGTTTAAAAGAAATTCTGGATTTTAAAAAATACATTTTGAATGTAAAATTAATCTTACCTTTCTCAAACTCAAGACCCCGTTTTATTGCGGGTTGAAGGAACATAACATTCAAGTTGAATCCTAAGCCTTCATGGCGCTTAACGAAACACTGTTGCTGATGCATAAATGCTTACTCCTTTGTTTGCGCGTTTTGTTTTTCTGCAGCCCGCTATTGCTTAATGGTCAGGCGACGATCCGTGGCGAGGTGTTTGATAACACGACCGGAGATCCGCTCATCGGAGCCAATGTGGTCATTAAGGGGACTACGCACGGCACGATCACCGATTTCGATGGGCAGTATACGTTGAAAACCTCGATGACGCTTCCTCTTACGTTGATCATCTCATTTACCGGCTATGAATCCGTCGAACTGCAAGTCACAGATGCTACCGTATTCCATCGCACTAAGCTTGGTGAGGCAAGCGTCTTGATCGAAACCATCCAGGTGACCGGCAGCCGGATTTCTGAAAAGCAAAAAGAATCACCGCTTACGGTGGAGTCATTGGATCTGCAAGCCATTAAAGCCACACCAAGTCCAAATTTTTATGATGGTCTTGGCGCGCTGAAAGATGTTGACCTCACGACCGCCAGTCTGGGTTTCAAAGTCATCAATACCCGTGGTTTCAACTCTACAAGTCCAGTTCGTTCATTACAGGTGATTGACGGCGTGGATAATCAGGCCCCGGGACTAAACTTTTCGCTTGGCAATTTTCTGGGTACTTCCGAACTCGATGTGCTCAAAGTAGATATCGTAGTAGGTGCCAGTAGTGCCTATTACGGACCAAATGCATTTAATGGCGTCATCAGCATGGAAACCAAAAATCCATTCATCCATAAAGGACTGTCTGGCATGGTACGCGCAGGAGAACGTAATTTGCTTGAAGGCGCATTTCGATATGCGGATGCATTGAAGAATAAATCCGGGGATGAGTTTTTCGCTTATAAACTCAATTTCTATGC
>CAZYHJ010000043.1:0-23616 GCA_964646645.1 uncultured Saprospiraceae bacterium
CTTTGTTCTTCTGAACAGCTTCGCACTTTCGGCTCAACATCATATACGTTTTAAAACCGGAAATTTTGATGCCAGGCCCATAGACACTAGTGCACGCGTAGGTACTGCCCAATACCTTTTTTTCCAGTCCGACCATGTTCTGGATTTGGATGAAAAGGCACATATGCGGCGTGCAGGCATGGAGGTCCTCTATGCATTGCAAGACCATGTGTATTGGGTGCGCGTCAGTCCCGAGGCCGTTAAGATGTTTTCCGGTTCTCTTTTTGATGTGGATAGAAATTACAAGAAAGATCCTGAGCTGCCGGATCGTAGCGCTTCACATCTATACCGACTCTCTGTTGCTCCGGGTTTACCTATAGAAGAAGTTAATGCCTGGGCCTCCGCTCATCAGATATCGCTTCTGGAAACGCGCCTCCTGACGTATGGATCCATCGATGTGTTTGCATCCTCGGTGGATGTGCTTTTACAAACACCATGGATATGTTACATCGGACAAATTCCGGTCAATGAACCTATCAATTACCGCGCGCATCACGGCGAACGCGGATGGGGGCTCACCTCTCCTTTGTATCGCGGCCTCGATGGTCATGGGGTCACGGTGGGTATAGGCGATGGTGGACGTCTCGGACTGCATGATGATTTCGCAGCCGGTGTAACGGATCTTTCCAGTTTTGCGATGAGTAATCATGCCACACAGGTCTCCGGCATTATCACTGGCCCCGGATTGATTGATCCGTTCTATGGCATGGGCTATGCGCCAAAGGCCCGCGTGCTGCTTCGAAATTTTTCCGATATCCTGCTTGATGCACCTCAATACATCAATGACTATGGGATGCGGATCACCAACAATTCCTATGGTAGCGCGCTTGATAATTGCACCTACTTTGGTGATTATGACGGCACGAGTGCTGCCCTGGATGCTATGGTTCATGCACATCCGGAATTGTTGCATGTTTTTGCGGCTGCCAATTCAGGCAATATGACTTGTTCCCCGTATCCGCAACGCTTTGCCACTATCGCAGGAGGATATCAGCCTTCAAAAAACTTACTGACGGTAGGTGCTGTCAACAATGAAGACGCCAACGCCAGTTTTTCCAGCCGCGGCCCTACGGATGATGGAAGACTTAAACCGGAAGTAGTGGCCTATGGTGCGGGACGGTTTAGTACGATTAACAATCATCAGTATGCAAGTAACAGCGGAACCAGTTTTTCATCTCCCGCTACAGCAGGCATGGCCACGCTCTTGTATCAGCATTACCGAAACCTGCACAATGATAGTTTCCCGGACGCCGCACTGATAAAAAACATCATCTGCAATAGCGCGGATGACCTGGGGAACACAGGCCCCGATTTCACTTTTGGCTTTGGTCGGATTAATGGAGATCGCGCCGCCGGCATGATTGAAAATCATCGATTCACAAGCGTTAATGTGAGTCATGCCAACAGCATCAATATCCCATTGACCATCGGGCCGGATGTCGCACATACCGATATCATGTTGATGTGGACAGATCCGGCCTCTGCCCCGTTTGAAACCGTCACGCTCGTCAATGATCTCGATCTTCGTGTGATCACCCCTTCGGGAGACACCCTCAAACCCTGGATACTTAATTATACGCCTTCCGGCGTTGCCTCAGCAGCTACAACCGGTTCGGACAGACTCAACAATTATGAACAGGTGACCATCATTACTCCGGTGACGGGTATATATACTATTGTGGTGAACGGGCATTCAGTACCCATGGGACCACAAAAGGCATGGCTTTCCTGGGACCATTGTCTCACAGGCATCAAGGTGCAGGGCCCGACTGGCGGAGAAGTATTTAAACCCGGCACAGTTGGAATAGCCAATGATCTGCAGTATGTGCGTTGGGATGCTTATGGCACAGGCTCATCAACGTATACTGCTGAGTACAGCATAAATGGCGGACAGCACTGGACCACCATCGCTTCTTCCATTTCTGCAACACGTCGCTATCAAAGCTGGTATCCACCCAATATGCCTACAGACTCATTACTTGTCCGGGTTACGGCATCAAATGGATTGACTGATACGTCGGACTATCATGCGGCTATCATGTATGCACCTTCCGGGCTTACAGCTTCATCCCCATGCAGAGGCTATGCACAAATCAGTTGGTCAAGTGTAGGCGGAGCAGATCACTACAAAGTATTTACCATTCGCAACGAACAACTCACGGTGATCGATACCACAAGTGCGACCACTTTTATCATTCCCGACTTGCCTCCGGACAGTGCAATTTGGGTCACCGTCTGCGGAGTTTTTGATACGGGGGTCATGGGGCTGCGTGCGCGTGCCGTTCAGGTAACCGCCAATGGTGGCAATAGTTGTGGATGGGCCAATGATATACGCATGGATTCAATCGTGGGATTAAGCTCCGGGCGTTTGATGACTTCATCCGCGTTGACGGCAACAGAACCACTTACCATTCGAATGACCAATACCGGTGCTCAGGAAGCATATGATTTTACGCTTCATTATTCCATCAACGCCATTCCGGGTACACCGCAATCCTATGCGGATACGCTGGAGCCCGGCATGGGGATCAATTATACTTTTCCCAATACAATCAATCTGAGTAACACCGGAACCTATGATATTAAGGTTTGGCTCACCTATGCGGCAGATACAAGACATGAAAATGACACCATTGCAAAGGTGATACGACATCTTACCAATCCGATGATCACGTTGCCCTGGAATGAGGATTTTAATGCCATACCCGACACGACCTATACATCAAACAGGACCGGTCTCACCGGCCTCACTTTTTGTGATGTCAGCATGCAACCCAATGCAAGAGTAAGAACCTTTGCAGGATTACCATTTTGTCATTCAGGGGAAAGAGCCTTGACGGTCGATGCTATTCGTTCGGGTTCCACCAAAACAGCGGACCTCATTTTTACACTTAACCTTGACAATTATACGGTCAATACCCATGATGTGCGACTCAATGTCTCCGTGATGCATCATGAGATTATCCCTGATGCGGTCAATACGGAAGCGATTTGGATCAGAGGATCAGATACAGATGCATTTGTCTTGTTAAAGGAAATATCAAATGATGCTACGCTGCGTGCGCAATGGCAACCACTCAATGGACTGGATATAAGTGGAAAACTGGATGCTGCCGGACAGGACTTCAGTTCCTCATTCCAGGTAAAGTTTACACACAGCGTCTTTGCTACGGCCGGACAACTCAACAGTGAAGATGGACAAACGATCGATGATCTTTCCCTCCACCTCATCGAAAAGGATATTAAGCTTGATGCAGTGGTGCATCCATCAGCCATTGCATGTGACTTCGGCATCGACACCATCAAGGCGCGAATTGTCAATACGTCTGACCAGGCGGTCACCAAGGTCTATGCATACTATAAGCTCAACAGTGGTATGACCCACTCGGTGTGGTTAGGAACCATTGCGGCAGGCGATACACTAATTGCGGCCATTTTACCTCCGGCTGATTTTTCATCTCCCGGAAAGTATGCGCTGGAAACATGGGTCAGCAGCATAGATGATGATTTTCCGCACAATGACACCCTTAGGTTGAATATACTCCACAGTACATGGATAGATGATTATCCTTATACCGAAAGTTTCGAAACCGGTGATGGCGGTTATATCACTGATGGTATTAAATCCTCCTGGATGCATGGCGTACCAGGAAAACAAAATATTTCCCGTGGCGCGGAAGGAAAGAATGTTTGGACCACATCCTTGTCTTCCACGCACAATGCAGACGAAACATCTTATCTCTATTCGCCCTGCTTCGATTTACATGGCCTGACTGATCCATGGTTGTCTTTTGCATGGATGTATCAGTTAGAGACAGGTTATGATTATGCCTGGGTGGAATATCGTTTGGAACACAGCAGCACCTGGACCAAATTGGGCGCGCTCAATTCAGGCACCAGTTGGTACAATCATTCATCCAATGCATGGAACGGAAACCAGTTAAAATGGATCACCACCGGACATGATATACCTTTTACAGATACGATGATTCAATTCAGGTGGGTGATGTACAGCGATGTAGGTGTTGAATATGAAGGTGTGGCTTTGGATCAGGTGCATGTCTATGACCGTAAGCCACTTTATACCGGCAGCAATATGCAATGGACCTTTCCGGTGTCCGGCAATCAATGGGTTCATCTCGAACAGAGCGGGCAACGTGTGTTCAGCATTCATCCTCAAGGCCAGGATCTCGGCGATGTCACGATTTCGTTATTTAAAAATGCAGCCAATTTCCTGCTGACCGATAGCTTGTATTTGCTTTCCCGGAATTGGGTTGTCACCAGTACCATGCCTCCATCAGGAGATATACTTATGCGGGGCTATTTTTCCAAGACCGAGGCCGATAACCTGGTCAATGCATCAGGATGTACACAATGTATCAGTGCGCGTGATGGGTTTGACGCGGCGGTGCTACGATATGAAGGACCCAATGAAGATGGTAGTTATGCCAACAACACTATGGGCCTGATCAAAACATATCCGCTTGACTCCACCACGATTCAACCATTTGACAATGGGTATTTTGCGGAGTGGGTGACCGATAGTTTGTCCGAATGGTGGGTGACAAGTGCGGTCACAAAGTGGAAGGGATCGCTGGAAAAGAAAATCAGCGGTGCTTATGATGATGCCGAAGAACACCAGGACAATGGCAGCGTCAACCCTGTTCGGGAAGCACTGACCCTCACCAATCGAGATGGTTTGCAAAAGATCGGTTGGCGTTTTAGAAATATCACGATCCCGCAGGGAAGTTATATTTCGTCAGCTTTCATCGAATGGACAAGCGCAGACACCTCTTCATTGCCTTCGGCCTGGATCATGCAGGCAGAGAAAGTACCGGATGCCGCATCCTTTACTACATCAAAGTATAACCTCTCGTTGCGGCCACTCACTAACCATGCTGTGGTATGGTCCCCTGCGCCCTGGACAAGTAACAACAGCCAGCATAGCTCCCCGGAACTGCGCCACATCATTCAGGAAGTAGTGGATCAGACGACATGGGTCAATGGAAATGACCTGGTATTGCTGATGAAGGGCATGGGCCTGAGAGATGCGTGGAGTTATGATGGTGATCCGCTCAAGGGCGCCAGGTTGGTCATCACCTGGGACACGGCATGTCTGGCGACCGGCATCTGTTATGTAGATCAATCAGCCACTGGTATGCAGGATGGCAGTTCGTGGAGTGATGCCTATCATTCGTTCGAACAGGCATTGGATCGGGCCGCGCGTTGTCCGGATATTACCCAGATATGGATCGCAGGCGGCACCTATGCTCCCTATTTTGAAATGAGTCGCACGGCAGGATTTGTGATCCCTGCGGGACTCAGTGTGTATGGTGGATTTGAGGGGGATGAAACATCCATTAGCGAGCGGGTGTATGGGGCATTTCCTACCATATTGTCCGGTGATATTGGTCTTGTAAATGTGATGGCTGACAATGTGTATCACGTAGTCACTATTCCTTCCGGTGCGCTGACCAGTTTGCTGGATGGGGTGACAATACTGGATGGATGGGCCAATGGGACGTCACCTGATCAGCAGACAGGGGGAGGGATGTATATTCTTGGAAAAGTCAATGGGAAGCAAGTGATCATTGAGGAGTGCAGTGCGCCCGCAGTGTATGGTGGAGTGGGGGCGATATTGACCACGTTAGACGAATTGGATATTCGAAATTAGCACTATATATCTGCAAGGCAGATAAAAACACATAATATATTATCATAATATAATAATAATATCTTATTTTTGCCTGCCAAGTGTCTGAAGGACCAAAAAGTGGCCTTCGGACAAGGGTATTATGTTAATTTTGCACCGCCTAGCGGCACCTTACCTTTTGTAATCCCGTGTCCATGTTCAGAAACACCCTCCTGCTGATCTTGCTTTGCCTTTCCCAGGCCCTTTTCGGGCAGTCTGTCCTTTCCAGGGTGACCTTTCCGATCGATGCACACCAGACCCGAAGTGATCTGGCCAAAGCCGGAGTCGATCTGACCCACGGCCACGGTGCCAGCCGCGATGCCTTTACCACCGAAGTACAGGATTTTGAACTCCGCCGATTTGATGCCTTGGGTATTCGCTACACGATTGATATCCCGGATATGAATGTGTACCGCAAACAACAGGCTACTCAGGAGCGCGGAGGCGGAGAAGCCTTTCTCGCTTGCCAGGATCACGTTTTTGATAATACCGTACCGCAAAATTTTGAACTAGGCAGTTATGGCGGGTTTTATTCGCTGCCCCAACTCCTCGATCAACTCGATGTGATGCAGTTTCTTTACTCCAACCTGATATCTGTCAGGAAGCCAATCGGAAACATCAAGACCTGGCAAAACAACAGCATCTTTTGGGTAAAAATCTCTGACAATCCTGAGCAGGATGAAAATGAACCGGAGATCCTCTACACAGGCCTTCACCATGCCCGTGAACTGATCAGCGTAAGCCAGAATATTTATTACATGTGGTACTTGCTGGAGAACTACAACAAGGACCCGATGATCAAACAAATGCTTGATCATACTGAACTCTACTTCGTTCCTGTCGTCAACCCTGATGGATTGACCTATAATATTCAGGGCTATGATCCTTTCGAAGATGCCTTCACCCGCAATCACCGCAAAAACATGCGGGACAATGACAATGACGGCACCTTCGACCCGGAAACTGATGGTGTTGACCTCAACCGGAATTATGGCCATGAATGGGGATACGATGAAGAAGGCTCCTCTTCGTTTGAAGGAAGCGATACCTATCGCGGACCTTCACCTTTTTCCGAACCGGAAACCCAGGCGATTAAGTTTTTGTGTGACAACCACGATTTTAAAATGGCGTTGAATTACCATTCCTATGGTAACCTGCTTGTTCATCCCTGGGGATATAACAGCACCTCAACTCCTGATTCCATTACATTTAGTAACTACGCCGAACTCATGACCAAGCTAAACCGGTTTATCTATGGTACCGGTTTGCAGACGGTGGGCTACACAACCAATGGGGATTCTGATGACTGGATGTATGGCGAAAAAGATATTTTTTCGTTTACGCCTGAGGTTGGTGATCCGGATGATGGATTTTACCCATGGCGCGAACGAATCATTCCACTGTGTCAATCCACGCTGGAAATGAATATTCTCGCCGCGAGGCTGGTCAACTCACTGATTGAAATCACAGATGAAACCCCCCGGTTTATTCAACCGGGTAATAACGCGCTTGAATTGGGATTCAACCGATATGGATTACTGACTGGAGAAGTCAGTATTTCATTCAATGCACTCAGCCCACACATTCTCTCCGTACCTGCACCACTTCAATTGAATCTGGAGCAGTTTAATGCGCAAGAGCGGGACCTGATCTTTACGGTAGACAACCAGATTCCCTATGGCACACCCGTGAAAATCGAGATCATTTGTCAGCAAGGAAATTATACCTTCAGAGACACCCTCACCAAGATCCGCGCAGACTTCAAGACCCTGATCACAGACAGCGGGGATTTATCTCAATGGGATATTTCAGGCGGCACGGATTGGGGTACAACGAATGAAGATTTCAAATCAGGACCTGTGTCGATCACCGACAGTCCAAATGCGCCATATGCGCCAAACGCGCATGAAACGATCATGTTGGATGAAGTCATTGATCTGAACGGGGTATCTTCTGCATATGCTCAGTTCTGGGCCAAATGGGACATCGAAGATCATTACGACTATGTCGTCTTTCAGGCCAGCACCGATGGTGAAAATTGGGATAACCTCTGCGGAGAGCAATCCAAACTCGGTTCCATTTTTCAATTGTATGAAGAGCCGATCTATGATGGCAAGCAAGTCCATTGGGTACTAGAAAATGTGGACCTCTCTTCTTATATCGGCCAGAATATCCAGTTGCGATTCCTGATCATTACGGATGGTTTTGTGCACAAGGATGGTTTTTATTTTGACAACTTCAAGGTGATCACCATTAAGGAAGGAACTACGGCTACCCAAACGCCAACGCTAGATGGCATCAACGTTTATCCCAATCCAGCCGGAACATTTTTTACCATTGAACTTCCTGAACTGAATAAACCCTCTCTGAGGCTGATCAACAGCCTTGGACAAACGGTTCATACAGAAAATCTATCTGCTTCTTCCGCGATCCGCGTGGATGTCTCCGGCTATCCTGCCGGGTTGTATCACTACCAGGTATTGACTGCAGGTGAAATTGTACACAGTAGTTCCATTAGCATTTTCCGTTAACCGGCAAGGCTGAGCAAATTCAGTCTCTTAACATTGTATATCGAAAACTGCTACCTACGGTCAGGATTCACGATATTTGCACACTCATTCCGATCATCTAAAGCAATACACATATGGCCACCGATCTGCGCTTCCTGCGTCAACTGGGAATTAAAAAATTTAACAACGGTACGATTACCGGACTCAAATCATCCAATTCCAAAAATTATCAACCCTCCATCTCTCCCGTAGATGGCCAACTCATTGGTGCTGTCAGCAATACGACCGAAAAGGAATATGATAAAGTGATTCGTACTGCCCAGCAAGCCTACGAAACCTGGCGACTTATGCCTGCTCCAAAGCGTGGTGAAATAGTACGTCAATATGGTGAAGCTCTCCGCGCATTAAAAGAACCACTCGGCCGTCTTGTCTCTTATGAAATGGGAAAAAGTCTGCAGGAAGGGTATGGCGAAGTGCAGGAGATGATCGATATCTGTGATTTTGCAGTAGGACTCTCTCGTCAGTTGTATGGCCTGACCATGCACTCTGAACGCGGCAATCACAGGATGTATGAACAATGGCATCCCCTCGGCATCGTCGGCGTCATCAGCGCATTTAATTTTCCGGTAGCCGTATGGTCCTGGAATGCCATGATCGCCTTGGTGTGCGGAGATGTGGTCGTCTGGAAACCATCTGAAAAAACGCCATTGTGTGGCGTAGCATGTATGAACATCTTCGCCTACGTCCTCAAAGCCAATACTCTGCCTGAAGGTATCGTCAGTTTGATCAATGGTGATTATCGTGTCGGAGAACTCATGACCAAGGACACAAGAGTTCCGCTGATTTCAGCTACTGGTAGTACCCGGATGGGAAAAATCGTTGGAGCTGCTGTGGCACAACGTCTCGGCAGATCCTTGCTTGAACTTGGTGGTAACAATGCCATCATCATCACACCGGACGCTGACCTTAAGGTGGTGGTGACTGGAGCATTATTTGGTGCGGTGGGTACTGCCGGTCAACGTTGCACTACCACGCGCCGACTGATCATCCACGAGTCTGTATACGACAAAGTCACTAAAGCACTGGTCAAAGCCTATAAGCAAATCAGCATTGGCAATCCGCTCAACCCTGCCAATCACATGGGTCCGCTGATTGATATCCAGGCGGTGTATCAATATCAAAAGGCACTGGAAGCGATCAAAAACCAGGGTGGAAAAATGCTCGTGCAGGGCGGCGTCCTGAAAGGAAAAAAATATGCGAGTGGCTGTTATGTACTGCCATGCATCGCAGAGGTTTCCAATGAAATGCCGATTGTGCAGCATGAAACTTTTGCGCCAATACTGTATGTGATGTCCTACCGCACGCTGGATGAAGCCATCGCCATGCAAAACAACGTACCACAAGGATTGTCCTCAGCCATCATGACAAATAATCTTCGCGAAGCAGAACAATTCCTTTCCGCAGCCGGCTCTGATTGCGGCATCGCCAATGTCAATATCGGAACTTCAGGTGCCGAGATTGGTGGTGCATTTGGTGGGGAGAAAGAAACCGGCGGCGGCCGCGAAAGCGGATCCGACTCCTGGAAAGCCTACATGCGTCGCCAGACCAACACCATTAATTATGGTAAGGATCTTCCGCTCGCTCAGGGCATAAAGTTTAATATTTAAATAAAAAGCTGCCCCCTGCGCCCTTGCAGGAGTTTGCTCCTGCAAGCATTCAGCAGGATCAATTCTATTTCAACCGATTCCAATACATATCCTTACCCAGCAACGGCAACCCAAGGTAGCCGGTCACTTTCAATTTATCCGCACTGACCAATTCAATATCGCAATCGTAAAACTTTCCATTCTTCGGGTCCAGGATCTTACCATTTGATCCGCCGTTTGATTTTTTAGTGACATCTTTTATAATCACCATCCCGACGATGGATTTATTTTTCAACTCCCCTTCACATCCCGCACAATGGGTAACGGTTGCAGCGGGCAGCAGCTTTTCCACCACCCCAAAATATTTCCCGTTCGATTCGTATATCCTCACAATGGACTTCTCCGTATTGTCCACATGATCCGTGGACTTCCAAAGCCCCGTCACCTGCGCAGGGACTTCTGCGAACAGCAGAATACTGACAATATGTATCAAGAGAAACTTCTGCATCATAACGTTTAGTAAAACGCAGCAAACCAATAAATTGTTCGGTGCAAAAGAAATCTACGCCGGAAGGTCGTAATTCGTAATTACTAATTCGTAATTAAACAATGCCTCACAATCTGTTATAATACATCGTCTTCCCAAACGCCGGCCAACCCAAATACCCCCTTAGCTTTAACTTATTCGGTTCCACAAGCTCGATATAACAGGAATACGTTTTTCCATTTGCCGGATTCAGAATTGTTCCTTCCTCTCCGCCCTTCTCATTTTTTTTCAAATCATAGATAATCACCATCCCTACCAGCGGCTTTCCTTTTAAATCCCCTTCGCAGGCATCACAATGCGTGCGCTTAGAGGTTGGAAGAATACTCACTACGCGCCCATGATACATGTTGTTTTCCTCAAATATTTCCACAACAGATTTCTCCACCCTGGAATGTTCGTCCGTGATCTTCCATTTTCCAACCACCTGGCCATTCCCCTGACCAATCATCATCCAAAACCCACAAAACAGAAAAAATAATTTTTGCATACACGCACGTTTATCCAATTCTTTGCGCAAAATACTCAAACGAATTACTTCCAAAAATATTTCCAAAAATTATCACAACTCCATGCCCCCTGCTCTCCCGCTTAGTGGCTTCGCAGCACTGCGGGATCCTCGTGCTGAGCGGAGTCGAAGTATACGCTGCGCTTCGACCTGCTCCTTGCCCCTTGCTCTCTGCCCTTTGCCGTCTCACTTCAACCTACTCCAGTACTGCGTCTTCCCCATCGTAGGCACACCCAGATATCCCCTCACTTTTAGTTTGTCCTGTGATTCCAGTTCGATCGAACAATTGAAAATTTTTCCCGATCCCGGATCCAATATTTTTCCATCCCGTCCGCCATTGGAAGTGATTTTGAGATCGTATAGAATATTCATCCCAATCAGCGGCTTGCCTTTGAGTTCTCCAAAACACCTTTCGCAATGCGTCCTTTTCGAACTGGGCAGCAACTCAACGATCCGGCCGTGATATCGATCACCATATTGATAAACCTCGATAATGGATTTTGCTTGTCCGTCCTGCTCATCAATATATTTCCACTTACCGGTCACCTGAGCATTCATAGCTCCTATGGCCAATAGCCATGCGAGTGGAATCAGGATATGTTTCAAAGCGGTGATCATACAGCCCTTTTGGAGTGATATGACATTTTGTCTTTCAGTATAAATCATGCTTTGAGGAGCAAAAGTTCCATTTAGGATTTTTTACGGTAACTCCAGATGGCCCAGGCATTGAGCACCACACCAAAGATGGCAATTTTGATGGCATGCGGAGCAATATCTGCCCAACCGCTTCCCTTGAGTACCACCATCCGCATCACATCGATGAGATAGGCCTGCGGATTGTACTTCGTGATTTCGATCGCCCATCCCGGCATACTGTCTATCGGTGTAAACAATCCCCCCATCAGGATGAAGACCATCAGAAAGAAGAACATGATAAACATCGCCTGCTGTTGCGTTTCGCAAAAGGTGGAAATCAACAAGCCAAAGCCAAGTACAGCAAACAGGTACAACCAAATAAATCCATACAATACGAGCAGACTTCCTTGCGGCACTATCCCGTAGACCAGCCACGCCACAACCATCCCTACGCTGAAGCCAATGTTCCCAAGAATCCAGAATGGAATAAGCTTACCCGCAATGAAAATGTGTTTTTTAATGGGCGTAACATTGATCTGCTCAATCGTCCCCATTTCCTTCTCTTTCACAATATTCAGCGCAGTGAGCGAACCCCCGACCAGAGTCACCAGGATGCCAAGGATGCCAGGAACAATAAAAGCTTTGTAGTTCATCAGCGGATTAAACCAATTCGAGGACCTTACTTCAACGATTTTCAATCCGGCAGTTGAACCATCCGTTTGGTTATACTCAGTGATAATATCCTGGTTGAAACGTCCGATGATATCGGCAAGGTAAGCGCTTCCAAGGCCTCCCTTGGTGCCATTGATGGCATTGACAGAGATCAGCACCTTTTGTTTGTTTTCCCTCACCAGGTTACGTTCAAAACCGTAAGGAATCTCGAGGATCAGATCCGCTTTGTCTTTTTCAACAAGATGCAGCGCATCCCCAAAAGCATTGTCATAGTGTTGTAGTTTAAAATATCCCGAAGAGACAATCTTTGAAATGAGTTGCTGCGTGGTCGTAGAATGATCATGATCCACGACCGCAAGGTTGATATTTTTAATTTCGTAATCAGCAGCTAAAGGAATAAGCAGTAGTTGCATGATCGGCATCACAATGATGATAGCCAATATGGATTTGTTACGAAAGATTTGTTTAAATTCTTTCTGAAGTATATACATCAGCGTCCTCATGCCAGTCGGATTTTAAAGAATTTAAGACTCAGAATAAAGAAGAATATGGTGATGGCCACAAGGATCAACGTTTCTTTCCAGATGGCCGCAAATCCAAGCCCCTTGATCATCACCGATTTCACAATGATATAATACCACTTGGCCGGAATAATATTGGAGATGACCTGGAGCGGCAAAGGCATATTTTCAACAGGAAACATAAATCCACTGAGAATCATCGTGGGGAGCAGCATGCCAATCATAGAAATCAGCATCGCCGCCTGTTGTGTTTGTGTCCTGACTGAAATGAATATACCCAGCGTAAGGCACGTGAAAATGAAAAGCATGCTCTCTGCATACAACAGCCAGAGGCTTCCCTGGATAGGTAAATCAAGAACGAATACGCTCAGCAGTAGAATATTGGTGATGTTGAGTAAGGAAAGCACGAGATAGGGAATAGCCTTAGATAAGATCACAAAGGCCGGCGTGAATGGGGAGACCAGGAGTATCTCCATGGTGCCGTTTTCTTTTTCTTTGACAATCGAGATGGCAGTCATCGTTACGGAGATCAGCATCAGCACCAGGGCCATCACCCCGGGTACAAAATTCGGTGCCCCTTTGAGTTGCGGATTGTACAGCATTCTGATCTCAGGAATGATCCGCATAGGCACTTGACTTAATTCATTTTGCTCTGCCTGGAAATCCCTGACGATCGCCGAGACATAAGCAGTAATGGTGTTTGCGGTGTTGGGATCGGAGGCATCCGCAATCACCTGTATGGCGGCATGTTGCTGGTGCTGTAAGTCATGCGAAAAATTGGCAGGAATAATCAGGGCCAATTTGATTTTACCGGCCTGAAACGATTTTTCAATTTCCGGAATCGCCAGGGTAGTCTTTTCAATATCAAAATACCTGCTGGCTTCTATCCGGGTGATGAGTTGCTGGGATGAAGCATCTTTGGCATGATCGACGATCAACACCCTCGAGTTCTTTACTTCATTCGTGAGTGCGAAACCAAAGATGAGGATCTGAACCACCGGCAGACCAAACAGGATCAACAATGTCTTGCGGTCACGCAGCATGTGATTGAATTCCTTTTTGATAAATGAAAGCAATTGTTTCATCCTGATACCCGTTTATTCTGCCCGTTGTGCCCCTCGGGCCAGTTGATAAAAAACATCATCTATCGAATCCGTCTGGAATTGTTGCTTGAGTGCATGCGGTGTGCCCAGTGCCGCGATTCGCCCATCGACCATAATGGAGATACGGTGACAATATTCCGCTTCATCCATGTAATGCGTAGTCAGGAAGACTGTAATCCCCTTGTCTGCCGCATCATAGATCAAATCCCAGAATTGTCTTCTGGTCAATGGATCCACACCGCTGGTGGGCTCGTCAAGAAATACGATCCCCGGTTCATGAAGGATAGAGACGGAGAAGGATAATTTTTGTTTCCATCCAAGCGGTAGTGCTCCCACCAGTTTGTGCGCTTCCTGCTCTAGTCCAAGCAGACGAATAAGTTCCTCTGTTTTGGTTTTAATCTGCTTTGAAGAAAGCCCATAGATGCCCCCGAAAAATCTGATGTTTTCTATGACAGTCAGGTCGTCATACAGGGAGAACTTCTGGCTCATATAGCCAATTTCTTTTTTGATTTTCTCCGTCTGCGTATAGATGTCATATCCTGCGATGGTCGCTTTTCCGGAGGTGGGAATTGACAAACCGCACAGCATGCGCATAGCCGTTGTTTTTCCCGCGCCGTTTGCGCCCAGAAAACCAAAGATCTCGCCTCGTTTCACCTCAAAGGAGATTTCATTGACGGCAGTGAAGGCGCCAAATCGTTTGGTCAGTTTTTCAGTATGTATGGCGATACCTTCCATGTCAGTTTTTCATCAGGTCAATGAAACAATCTTCAATGGTCACATGGGCATCGCGGATATCCACATCATCAGCACCGAGATCTGTCAGTTGCCCGTGTATAGAGGCTATCGTACCAGTGTCTTGATCAAGGATGACGTGCGCGTATTCGCCAAAGGCATAGCTTGATTTGACTGCCGAAATTTTCGTGAGGGATTTTAAGAGATGCGACATGTTTTTGGCTTTGACGGCGTAGATTTTTTCCGGAAAGGACTTTATGATCTCATCAGGTGTGTCCACCTTCATCACCTTGCCACTCTGAATCAAAGCTATACGGTCACATCTGGTGGCTTCATCCATATATGGCGTAGACACCAGGATCGTAATCCCTTTTTCCTTGAGCCGGTCCAGCATGTCCCAAAATTCTTTTCGCGAGACCGGATCCACGCCCGTGGTGGGTTCGTCAAGGAAGAGCACAGTTGGTTCATGGATGAGCGCGCAGCTCAGTGCCAGTTTCTGTTTCATGCCTCCGGATAATTTTCCGGCACGCCTGTGTTTGAACGGTTCGATCTGGCTGTAGATATCACGGATCAGGTGATAGTTTTTTTCGATCGTGGTATTGAAAATCGTGGCAAAGAATTTCAGGTTTTCCTCAACACTCAGGTCCTGGTATAACGAGAAGCGACCTGGCATGTAACCAATGGTGTTGCGGATCTTCTTATAATCCTTGATCACATCATATCCGTCAATAGTTGCTTCTCCCTGGTCTGGCAATAAAAGTGTCGTAAGAATCCTGAACAATGAGGTTTTTCCGGCACCGTCCGGTCCAATGAGGCCGAAGAGTTCGCCCCGTTCAACCGAAAATGAAACATCATCCAGGGCAGGATTGCCATGATCGTTGAATCGTTTGGTTATATGACGGACATCAACTGCAGACATGGATCAGAATTTTACTTCTGCGTACATACCAATTTTCAAAAATCCGTCATTCGGCACCTGAATCTTCAAGGCATACACGAGATTGGCACGTTCCTCTTTGGTCTGAATCGTTTTTGGGGTAAACTCCGCTTTATCACTGATCCATACGATGGTGCCTTCGTAAGATTTGTATTGTTTATTGCCATCATCCACCAGTACCGTAACCTTATCTCCAAGCTTACGGTCCGGAAGTTGATCACCTGTGATGTAGGCGCGCAAAGTGATAACACTGAGATCAGCAATTTTATACAGCGCTTTACCTGGCATCGCCATTTCAAACGGTTCAGCAAATGTGGTCAGCACGGTTCCTTTGACGGGATTGACGATCACACAGCGACGCAACTGATCTTTGACTTGTTCGATTTGCGTAAAAAGGGGACCCGTTTCCTCAGATAATCCTGTACTGGTAATCGACAGGGAAGATTGTATGGCTTCGATTTGTTTGCGAATCACAATTACTTGCGTGGTGGCATCATCAAGTTGTTTAGTTGTAGCCGCATCTGCTTTGACCAGGCGTTCAATTCGTGCCTTTTCATGCTCAGCTTGTTTGAGTTGTTCTTCGTAGGCCGCCAGTTGCTTCGCGATATTCGGTTTTTTGCTGAGGATCGCTTTGATCTGTGCTTCGAGTTGTTTTTTCTTCAGGTAGAGTTGGGTGCTGTCGATGTACCCGACGACTACGCCGCTGTCCAGCACTTGTCCTTCGTCTACATTCAGGGATTTGATGATACCTGCAGCATCTGCGGGGATGATGGTCTCTACGGCTTCAAAGGTGCCTGAGGCATCATACGGCTTGACTTGCTTTTGGCAGGCGCTGAAGAAACCTGTCAGCAAAAGGAGGAAGATGAAAAGTTTCATGTCTGACATGATGGTGGTTTTTATAGATAGCATTTATTGACCGAGCGTAGTGCGAAGATTGTATTGCGCCATGAGTAGTAGAATTTCATGGACGATTTTACTTTGGCGGGCATTGTCTTCAGCGTTGATTTCCTTGAGGTAATCATTGGAGGTGATCACGCCATTTTCCAGCTGATGCAGGGCGGTTTGTTTGATGGATTCACGGAGCGTAATGATTTCGTCATCGGTCGCCAACAAAGCTTCAAGCTTTATGATCTCCTGGTTCCCTTGTTTGGCCTGGAGTTGATTGTTAAAGAGAAAAGTTTCCTGCTTCAACCCGATTTCCTGACGTTGCAGTTCGATGAGGCTTTTGTCATTGTTGGTCTGATAGAATCCGGAAAGCGGCCAGAAGAATCGAACACCGCCATAGTAAAAGCCGGTGAGTTCGTCATCAAAGATGTTGAGTCCCGGACGTCCCAATCCTCCTTGCAGGAAGAGATTGACTTTCGGACGGTTTTGAACATCTAATAAATCATACTGCAGGGAAAGATTTTGCCGCTGCAATTCAAACCAGGTCAGTTCCGGACGATGGTTTTCACCTGAAGGCAGGAATGCGGATGGAATGACGAAATAAGTTTGATCATTTACAGGTCGGTTGATCATCAGGCTGAGCATGTCGAGATATGCTTTTTGCATGGAGGACAACTCAATGATCCGTTGACGGCTTTTCAGCAATTCGACTTTCAATACATCCGCACTCGAACGTAAGGCAATTCCATTGTCAATCGCGGCAGTGGTTTTAGCTAATCCCAGCTCGATGTCTTTAATGAAAAATTGGGTTTGATCCAGTTGCTCGTTGATCAGCAGGACGCCGAAATACAATTGGTTGATCCGCTCTTTTAAGGTGTACAGTTCTACTTCGAGTCCTTGTTGACGGGCCTGTGCTTCCGTGAGGTTTGCGTTTTTCTCCAGCTTTGTTGCTCCTCCGTTATAGATCACCTGGTTGATTTCACCATAGAGTTTGTACTGATCCTTTGGAATCAATGGGGGCTGCATGCCTGGTAATTCAATCGGAAGATGAGGCACATCAGACTGATACGTCGCCTGGCCGTAGACACTCACCTGTGGCAGGTTGCCTTTGGATGCATTGTCAACATTGTAGGATGCGCTTTTATCAATGAGTTCACGCTGACGCAGCATCGGATAATTGGATCGGGCGAGGGCATAACAGGTATCCAGAGTCAGCGTGTCTGTTTGACTATAGGCGTTTAGGGTTGTCCCTATCGTGATGATGAGGATTTGTAGCACTGACCAGGGAAGCAATCGAAAATGGGATGGGGTCATTGAGTTGTGTTTCATGGCATCCGATTTTATCGGGATTCAAGAATGATTTTAATCCAGGCAGGGATCAGTTTTTTTCTTTCCTGCATGAGTTGCATAAACTCCCTTTCGTCAGCGATGCCAACCGCATTGAATACCGGCATGGCAATGAATGGGAATAAGGTCATCCCCATGATATTCATGATCAAATGCAGGGGATGCAGGTCTGGACGGCGCAAAGCGAGTTGTTGCACAAAGGCGGATTGCCTCAGCATATGAGCTACATTCATTGTTTTGGCAAACTGCCCCGGATGGTTTCGGATTTCACTCAGTACAAAGAGTGGCAGATCAGGGGTCACTGAGATCATGTCGATATACAAGCTGACCACAGACTCAATTTTTGATTCCAATGTGGTGGAGGGATCAAAGAGGATCGGGGCGATATGGCCAAATAATTCCTGCACCCGCTCCAGCATCACCTCATCAAAAAGCTTCTGCTTGCTTCTGAAATAATAATTGAGCAGGGCCAGATTGATCCCAGCCTCCTCCGCGATATCCCTCGTTCGGGTGGCTGAGAACCCTTTCCGGAGAAAGACCCGGCGGGCAGCTTCTTTTATTTTTTCCTGGGTGGGGAGATCCACTTTTTCGGGATCCTGAGCTTTTTTAGCCATGGTTTGAAAGTGCTTGACCGGACAAAGGTAGAGTTGAATTTTTGATTTAAGCAAATAATTTAATCAAATGATTAAATTATTTGCTTTTGCCCGATTTTGGCCCCTGCTTATTTCATTATCTTTGCGATCCGGATTGAAATCAACCAAACCTGAACCATGGTCAATAAAGTCATCCTCATCGGCAACCTCGGCAGAGACCCTGAAGTCCGTTACCTGGAAGGCAACGTCGCCGTTGCTAAGTTTTCAGTAGCCACCAATGAGAGCTACAAGGACAAAAAAGGAGAATGGCAGACGCAGACCGAATGGCATGATGTCGTGTGCTGGCGCGCCCTCGCGGAACGTGCAGAAAAGCAACTCAAGAAAGGCAGCCAGGTTTTCGTAGAAGGCAAACTGTCCCATCGCAAATACCAGGACAAAGACGGCAATGACCGTTATGTCACAGAAGTCGTAGCCAATAGTTTCAGGGTGCTCGATCGCAGAGACTCCCGTCCGGGCGGACAGGAGGATGACGTGCATCATGAATATCCCACCTCGGATTCAAATCCAGTACCCGGTAACGGCGGCGAACAGCATGCTGATGATGATCTTCCATTCTGATCATCCGCTATTTTTCACCAATCCTTTCCGCTTTGGACCCTGACCCGTCATCGTTACTTTTTCTACTTCAACTCGAATGGAGCCTTTTCGGCGGCCTCGGTTTATTGCTCTTGTTATTGGTCTGTTCGGCACTCATCAATGGGGCCGAAGTGGCGTTCTTTTCGCTTGACAGCAATCAACTCCAGGACATCGAAGATCAGGAGGATTCAGGCAGTGCCAGAGTACTGAAACTCCGCCAGAAGCCAAGACGTCTGCTGGCAACGATTCTCATCACCAGTAATCTGGTCAATGTCGGTATCGTCATTGTGGCCTATTACGTGCTGAGAGTGATGATGCCACCGGAGACCTTTTATCACTGGGGTGTCAATGTAGCCGCCACACCGGCTTTTCATTGGTTGTCTCCATATCAATGGTCTGCCTTCTTTGCCTTTATGATTACCGTAGTGGGGATCACCTTCCTGTTGGTGTTGTTTGGTGAAGTGGTTCCGAAAATTTATGCCAACATCAACAGTGTCACCTTTGCCAGACTGATGAGCAGACCCGTGCAGGTGTTGATGACCCTTTTTGCACCACTCAATGCGATCATGGTGAAATGGGGCACCAAACTCGAACAACGACTTGATACCGAAAGTGTGTTGGGCGCGAGTAAAGACGACATCGATAAAGCCATCGATCTGGCTGTAGCCAAAGACAAGGATTCCGCCGTGGAAGCCGAAATGCTGAAATCCATCGTTGGTTTCAATGATGTCGCTGTCAAGCAGATTATGCGCTCACGGATGGACATCGTGGCATTGGACACTGCTATGGACACAGACGAAATGCTCAAAGTGGTGCGCGAGGCAGGATATAGCCGGATCCCGGTGTATGAAGAACAACTCGACAGCATCAAGGGCATCCTGTATGTCAAAGACCTCATCGGGTACCTGGACCAGGACGTAAAATCACCATGGCCAGAATTGGTTCGCCCGGAAATACTGTACGTGCCTGAAGCCCGAAAGATCAATGAATTGCTCAAGGATTTTCAGCGCGAACATTTGCACATGGCTATTGTGGTGGATGAATATGGGGGTACCTCAGGATTAGTGACGATGGAAGACGTCATCGAAGAAGTGATCGGAGATATCAAAGATGAATTTGATGAGGACCAGGAACTCGAATACCGTCGCCTCGGGGAACGGGAATATATCTTCGAAGGGAAAACGATGCTGATCGATGTGCTCCGCATCATGAACGCGGATAAAACAAGTTTTGAAAACGTAGAGGGAGACGCCGATTCATTGGCAGGAATTATTTTGGAAATAAATGGAAAAATGCCGGTCATCGGGCAGAAAATCAGCTGGCCTCCATTTTCGTTTACGATATTATCTGTTTCTCCAAAACGTATCGAACGTATCAAGGTCAAGATCGACGCATGAAAAAATTAATACCCTATATCGCCATTTTGTTCGTTGCACTTACAGCATGCGGTGAGAAATTAACCACACCAAAACCACGTGCGTATCCGAGAGTAGAATTTCCGGAGCGGAGTTATGCCCAACTGGACCGACCGGATTGCCCGTTCACTTTTACCTATCCTGCGTATGCGGAGATCAAGGACAAGGAAGAAAATAAACCCTGTTGGTTTGATCTCTATATGCCGGCCTTCAATGCGCGTTTGCATTGCAGTTATATTCAAATGAAGAGTAAGGAAGAATACAGCGATCTCCTCCAGGATGCATTTATCATCGCCGCCAAGATCAACGAACGCGCCAACTATATGCAGGAAACCCGCATCCGAAATGAACAAGGCGTGGGAGGCTTATTGTTAACCTGGACAGGTCCTGCAGCATCGCCGGTTCATTTTTTCCTGACCGATACGACGCAGCATTTTTTTAAAGCTGCCCTGTATTTTGATTCCAAAGCAGAGCCGGATAGTTTGGCGCCGATTACAGCATTTATCAGAGAGGATATTGATAAGATGATCGCATCCTTCAATTGGAGGAAATAAAAAAACGCCTGTCTTACTTTAAAGACAGGCGCATCAAAACAAAACGAAAAACCAACTATATCTCAAGAATGCAACAAGTGCATTACAATCCTTTTTTGAGACGCACCGGAACATCCAGATACTTTCCTTTCCGGTACACTTTGATATTGACCTGATCGCCTACTTTGGCGAGATCAATTTTCTCTTTTAAATCATCGAACTGCTCCAGCTTCTTGCCATCAATCTCCACCAGGACATCATTAGGCAGGATACCGGCATATTGTGCGGCGCTTCCTTCCCCAACACCATCCACTAATAATCCCTTGGTAATCGGCAGTCCTTGCTCTTTAGCAAACTCCTCATTTAGTACAAACACTTCAACCCCCAAAGAGGTTCGCTCGATATCCCCGCCATTTTTAATAATGTCGTCTGCTATACGAATCGCCAGGTTGGCCGGGATCGCGAAGGAATAACCGGCATAACTCCCGGTCTGTGAGGCAATGGCCGTATTGATACCCAAAAGCCTACCATAGGCATCCACCAGAGCCCCGCCACTGTTGCCTGGATTGATGGCCGCATCGGTCTGGATAAACTGCTCAATGGACTTTTGACCCTTAATAATATTCAGATCGCGACCCTTAGCGCTGATAATGCCCGCCGTCACGGTGGAGGTGAGGTATTCAAATGGATTTCCTACGGCCAACACCCAGTCTCCGACACGCGCTTTGTCTGAATCGGCATATTCCAGGGTGGTCAGGTTATTGGCATCGATTTTAATCACCGCCAGGTCCGTACTGGGATCCCGCCCGATGATCGTGCCGGTATAATCTTTACCGTCAAAGGTTTTCACATTGATCTCATCCGCAAAATCCACGACGTGGTTGTTGGTCAGAATCAGTCCGTCCTTTGAAATAATAACGCCTGATCCCGCGCCTTTACGGATCATAGGTCCGCCAAATCCAAATCCAAAACCGCCATCATACGGTAATCCAAACCGTTCGAAAAAATCCTGGAACGGATCTGCTTGTCTGCGCCTTTGTTGGGCAGACTCCACACTTTCCGCCGCTTCAATCAGTACGACTGCCTTTTGGGCTACCGCTGCTGCTTCGGCGAAATCAGGACCGGTAGTAATGGCTGGCAAAGTTGAAACTGTAGTGACATTCTTCTTTTGAAGTAAAGAATGGTCAGCCAGGTGGAGGGCTCCAAAACAAATCAGTCCACCTGTAATCCCCGCCAGGGTGAGTGAAAGAAATGATTTCATAGTTCCTCGCTTATTTTAAGGTTGTAGTACCTAAAACGGCAACAGGCACGGGTTGTTATCAAATTCAAATTCGTTTAACAATAGTTTAACAGGGCACAACCACAACGAAAATCCATCAAATCAATGGTGGTTTGAGCCCGCCCAAAGGAATGGGACCAGGGCAAACGAGTATCATTAAGTACCAGTAATAAATTTTATTCTCGACGTGGTAATCGATGGATTTATAGTGCTCAGGCGCCTCGTTCCTGTATTGCCTCAAAGCCATTTTCCAACCTTCGGAGACACCATCTTTCGCTAGCTGCGCCATCATCATGTTCCACTTTGCCGTATACCTGATTTCAGGTTCTTCGTCCTCCGCCAGAATAGCAAAGGACCGGATGGCTGTTTCATAATCTTTCATCGAATAGGCCTGAGCCGCAAACCGCCATGTTTGCTGATGGCTGTATGACGCAGAGAGACAGGACTCAGGCTGAGCCATGTAATGTTTCTTTGCCATCGACGCTGAGGATTGGAAGAGGGTAAACCCGATTACTGCCACCAGGGCGAGGAGGATTACCATAGAATATTTGCCAAATGAACCAGTCAGAAAACCTTGAGACCTGGGATCCTGCTGATCCAGGAGTTTTAAGTTTTTCCTTAGCCGGCTACGCTGATCTGCTTTGAGCACTTCAAAGGCCAGTTGACTCTCCCTCGCCATTTGAGCCACAGCAGGGTCATTGGCAATCATGTGCTCCAACCGAACTTTTTCTTCCGGTGGGAGTTGCTGAAGTAACCAGGCATCTATGAGTTCCGCAAGTTTGTGTTGATCCGTCATGTTTGATTATGTTGTCCCCGTGGTGTTCCTGTTTTCAAAAATGTGTTCAATCGTATAGTGTATTCAACCCTCCGGAATGTACCCGTTCCGGATGATTTCTTTTAATTTTTTAAAACAATGATATTTCAGTTTGCGTGCCATCGCATCGCTGCCCAGGTTCATTTTGACGGCGATCTCCTGCATGGTAAATCCATCCATCCAGTGGCGAAGCACATCTCTGCACCGGGATTCAAGGTGATGAAAGGCACGTTCCATCCAATCTTTCTCTTCAAGATCATGCAATACGGAGATAGAGGCCGTGTCCTCAAGCGCAGTATATACGCCCTCCGGATCCTGTACCAGGACCGTTTTGGCATCTTGCTTTAAACGGTTTGATACCAGGTACCGGCCGATACCGATCCAGAATCCACCCAGCGTTTTGACCTGGACCTGATCGTACCTGATTTTTTCAATCATAATGATGAAAGCATCATGGACGAAATCTTCCACCATGCTCTTAGTGTGGGAATGCTTTGAAAGTATTTTCGACAGATAAGAATAAGTGGGTTTGCGATACCGAAGGTAAAGGCATCCGATCGCGTTTTCCGCCGTC
>CAZYHJ010000044.1:0-599 GCA_964646645.1 uncultured Saprospiraceae bacterium
CACACTTCTTATCTGGATGCAGCCGTGCGTATGGTTGCAGAAGATTCGGGAAAAAGGGCCCGTGACTTTTCACGAGCCACTGCGATTATCCATTAAAAAACCAAAACTTGTACAGCAAATATAATTCATATTACGAATATTCATAATATGTAATCAACTTTTTTTCAGGAAAAAAGATAGTTGTAAAATATTTAATATGTTTTTTGCTGAAAATGTGTGAAGTGGAGAAGCGCGGAAAAGGGATTATCCCGCAAAATTTTTCAACTTTTCAATCGCCTGGCGGCCTTTTTCACCCAGATCCACAGAAAAATCATTGACGTAAAGATCAATATGGCTCTTCATCACCGCCTCATCCATCTCCTGGGCATACCTGCGCACGTAGTCCATGACCTTGTCAGGGTGCTCCCGGGCGAACAGGATACTCTCCATGAGGAGCACCTCAATTTTTGAAGTGATTTCTACCGGAAGCCGCGAACTGGCAAAGATTCCACCCAACGGAATGGGGAGTTGGGTCATTTCTTCCCATTTTTCCCCGAGATCAGCTATTTTGACTAATCCTTTATCTGCGTAGGTAAACCTGTTTTCATGAATGATTACGC
>CAZYHJ010000044.1:609-23472 GCA_964646645.1 uncultured Saprospiraceae bacterium
CGCCTGCGGGAAAGCTACCGGAGAGCACGGCATCCTCAATGGCGGAAAAGGGCATGAATACCTTATTTGTGGTGCGGGGATAAAATATCCGGAACAGTAAGTGGGCTGTAGTCCATTGACCGGGCAGAGCGATTGGTCCGTTGTTAATGGCCTCTTCCCCTAACGGATGACGGGCGATGAGCAGTGGTCCACAGCCATTTCCGAGAGCTGCTCCGGAGGAAAGAAGCTTGTATTGATTGGTCAGTTGAAGGGCCCTATTGAAACTGATCTTGGTCACATCCAGCCTGGTTGAACCAGCCCATTCATTAAGTGTTTCAACATCATGCATATGCACCTCAAAATCAAAACCATGCGTTTCGATCCACCCGTTAACCAGGGCGGCAAACATATAGGTGTCATTGGGACAGGGCGAATAGCCCAGAGTAATTTTCATACGCTCACTGGAAAAAACTAATTTGCGGCATGGCCAAGACGGACCTTGAAATCATTTATGAAGATAACCACCTGATCGTCATTAACAAGCCAAATGGTATTCTCGTTCACACCGACGACACAGGCGACACGAGTCTCGAGGAAATACTCAAGGAATACCTGAAGGAAAAGTATCAGAAGCCCGGGAATGTTTTTCTGCAGTCCTGCCACCGACTGGACAGGCCGGTCAGTGGGGCATTGATTTTTGCCAAGACCTCAAAGGGCAAGGACCGGATGCGGCAACTTTTTTCAGACCGAAAAGTGGAGAAAACATATCTCGCCCTCGTGACAAGATGCCCGGATCCTTACGAAGGAGATCTTGAAAACTGGATGATCAAAGATCGGATCAAGAATACCGTGGAGATTGTGAAAGGACAGAAGAATGGGGCCGTTAAAGCAAGAACCAAATATCAGACCCTTGGGCAGGTGGGTAAATATTATCTCGTCCGGCTGCATCCGATTACCGGGAAATCACATCAATTGCGTGTTCATATGAGGTTCCTGGGTAGTCCGATCGTGGGTGATGTCAAATATGGGGGACCCGGCATCAATGATCCCAATGCGTTTATGCTGCATTGCCGCAAGATGGAATTCACTCATCCTGTGCAGAATGTACCGATTGTTCTTCTCGCGGATCTCCCGGATCATCCGGTCTGGAATAAATACAGAAAAGAGATTGGGGCCCTTGAGGCGGCCGAATAAAAATTATTGATATACCTTTGCCTCGAGTGAGGGTCATACGACCAGCTCCTTTCAAACTCCCCCAGGGCAGAAATGCAGCAAGGGTAGAAAGTTGAGCGGTGCGATATGATTTCTCACTCATTTTCATTTACCTAAACCTCCCTGCGATGAAATTTTTTATTGATACGGCCAATATTGCCCAGATTAAGGAAGCCGCCGAACTGGGTATCCTCGATGGTGTCACCACCAATCCTTCCCTGATGGCCAAAGAAGGCATTACCGGTACAGACAGGATTTATCAGCATTACCGTGACATCTGCGCCATTGTGGATGGGGACGTCAGTGCCGAGGTCATTGCCACAGAATACAAAGCGATGATAGAAGAAGGTAAGGCTTTGGCTGATCTCGCTCCAAATATCGTTGTCAAAGTCCCGATGACCAAAGATGGCGTAAAGGCCATTCATTGGTTGTCGGCCCATAATATCCGAACCAATTGCACGCTTGTTTTCTCAGCAGGCCAGGCCATTCTTGCCGCAAAAGCAGGTGCAACCTATCTGTCACCGTTTATAGGTCGTGTGGATGATATCAATTGGGATGGAATGGCACTGATCCGCGACATCGCAGAGATTTATGCCATACAGGGATATGATACAGCCATATTAGCCGCATCCATCCGCAATTCAAGACAAATCGTAGATGCCGCTAAATCAGGTGCGGATGTCGTGACCTGTCCTCTTGCAGCGATCCTTGGCCTCCTCAATCACCCGCTGACCGATATCGGCCTGGAAAAATTCCTCGCCGACCACCGCAAAGCTCAAGAGGGCAAGTGAAGAGTGAAGAGTGAAGAAAGATAAGTTGCAGGTACATCACTCACGTAAGGGCACAACAACTTGTGCCCACATCACAACAACTTGTGCCCACATCACAACAACTTGTGTCCGTGCCAGCGGCACAAAAAAAGACTGTACAAGCCGAAGTTTGTTTTGGGCCCCAAGTAATAGGTATGAAGCGCCGCATGCATTTTCAGTAATCCTCTGTCCCGCTTAGGAATCAGCCTTTCATCTTAGGAAAAGCCGAATTAAGGCCCGCCCTAATCATGCATGTTAAAACAGTCCCCAATGTTATGATGTTGAGCCAAAACAGCGGAGGGCTTGTAACAGTCTTACGATCTTTTGATCCGATGATCAATAGGATAAATTTAGTCCCTGGCAACTACAAATGCAAGTTTGGGAATAAAATTTTTTCAATAAATCAGATTTCATCCTGGGCCAGCAAATCGCGGTTGATGGCGATAGAGGCATTGAGTTCGTAGCCGATCAGGATGATAAAGGAATTGATCTGTAACCAGACGAGGACCAGTATCAAGGCACCGATAGATCCATAAATTTTGTTGTAGGCGAAAACATTTTCAACGTACATCGAAAAGAGTACGGAGCTGATCACGGATAATATCGTAGCCAGTGTCGCGCCCGGAGTAAACATTTTGAGTTTATTTTTCAACGCGGGACCAATCCTGTAGATGATACTGATAAAGAAATAATAAAAAATAAAAACCAGCGCCCACTTTGTATAATTGAAAAACCCGTATCCGCCGGTATACCCGGCTTTACTGATCCATTTCAGCAACAAAGGCTTGCCAATCACAATCGCGACCAGGGAGGAAAGAAACATAAATCCAAGCAGCGCCGTCAGATACATGGCGCGTGCCTCGCGTTGGAGGATGTTTTGTTTTTTATAGGTGGTCTCATAACTTTTATGAAATCCTTTGAGCATGGTGCTGACGCCGTTGGATACAAAAAAGAAAGCCAGAAACAAACTCACGGACAACAAACCTTCTTTTCGTGTCTTGATGATTTCCGTGACGATATTATTGAAATAGGCCGCCATCTCGGAGGGTAAGAGTTCAAGGTAATTGCGTTGAAAGGTGGCAACCATATTGTCCATCGGAAAATAGGGGAGTAAGGATAAGAGCACCAGCAATCCCGGAAAAATGGACAAAAAGAAACTGTATGCCATCGAATTGGAGCGGGTCATAATATCGTCTCTGAGAATTTCCTTCCAGACGTATTTTAAAATGATGGCGATTGGAATACCACTAAAGCCCGGCAAGGTCTGTCGGTGAAAGAAGGTCCTGATCTGAACCCATTTTCTGTGCCAGTAGCTCTTGGTCAAACGAAATAGGGTCTTAGCGGGTGAGTGATGAAATCAGGAGCATCAATTCGCCTTTGGGATCCGGCATCCAGAAAACAGAGTTGGACCAAAGCGCCATTTAATAATTTGCCTTCTTCATTAAACAATTCGTAGCGAAAGCGAATATCCCTTTTGGGAAGAGACGGGATCCACGTTTTGATGGTCAGCAGATCGTCATATTTAGCAGGGCGGAGGTACCGTACCTGCATATTCATGACCGGCATCCAGATGTGATGTTGTTTTTCCAAATCGGCATATAAAATGCCCAGGCTGCGCATGGCTTCTACCCGTGCAACCTCATAATAGAGGGCATAAACACCATAATAGACGTACCCCATTTGGTCGGTCTCTCCATATCTCACCCGCACCTGGCAGGTATGCAGATAACTCATGATCGAAGTATGGGACAAGTCATGCAGTGTGAGCCTCCCCGTGCGCGGGACAATTCATTGCTCGGCAAGGTAATGATGGTCTTTTCCACTTTCGCGGCATATTCAGGATCACTTTTAGCTCTTTCCAGAAAATCCTCTGCTCTCATGACCTGATATCCGGCAACCCTGAAGGCGTCTTCCGTAAATGGATTACGATCATAGGTCAGTGCTACCCCCGGCCTGATGGCCACCAGGTTGCAACCATCCGTCCACTGTTCCCTTTCCTGGTAGGGGGAGATCCCGTTACCACTGAGGATGAATTGCATTTTACCATTGATCTCCTGCCGAATGAACTCGCTGATGGATGAATATTCACGCTCACACCCATCTTTATCAAATACTTCTACATAGCTGCTGAGTCCATCCACTACGATGGGTTTGTAGGCTACGATGGCATCATGATCGATATGGGTAAAGATCGTATCGATGTGCATATAAGACCTCTCTCTGGGAATCACCACCATCGCTACGTGGTCTACCACATTGCGTTCGAAGAGAATGTTTTTAAGAGAATGGAAGGCGTGAGGTGTTGAGCGTTCACTGCAACCGATAAGGAGATATTTATTGTTGAGGACCATCATGTCACCGCCTTCAATGGAGATGCGTTCCCCACTGCGGGATGCGGGAAACATGTCCACATCATTCAGGTTGATCAGTCGCTTTTGTTCTTTGAGATGCTGAAAAGAGGGATGGTACCAAAAGATAAACCTTGAAAGCAGATTTTCGCGATAGCGGGCTTCCTTGGCGGCCTTGGTGATCACAATATGTCCGTTGACCACAACCGCGATATCGCGGGTAAAAATGAGGTTTGGAACAGGGTCGAAATAGATAAAATCCGTATTCGGGTCACATCCGGTGATGAGGACATGGGTCAGCAATTCATCGTCCATAGCGTTAAGCTCCTCCACATATTTTGCCGGGAGCTCCTCGAAACTGGCGATGTAGCCCATGAAATGTTCCCGGGCTTTAGGGTCTGCCCGCAGGGATTCCAGGACCAATTGCTGTACCTCGAGGACATTTTCCCGCCCCAGAAACTGGGAGAGCACCGCAGTGAAAATGTCATGTTCTTCCTGCATTCTGGGCAGATGGACAATATCGTCAAAGAGTAATTCTCCCGCATGTCGGGGTGAAATACGGGCAATACCTGCGTCCGGCCGGTGTACGATGACCCGGCGGAGGGCGTCAATTTCTGATGGAACAAATACCTGGTCAGTCATGTGCGTAAAGGTAAGGTGAAGTCGCCGATGGGGAAGCCTCGTCTGCCGGAAATCATTTTTAGTCGCTTCCGGCCGTCCAAACTGAACCTAATCTGTATTTTTACACTTTATACACCTGTTTATCGAAACTGATCTCCGGCTATGCTAAAAAAGCTGAAATCCCTCAAATCCTTATTTATTATCGAGGAGACCCAAACCACACCCCCTGCCAGGACCAACGAAAGCGAACAGCCGAAGAATGAGGTCAGGACAGAAACGCCGGCCCATTCATTCAAGGTTGCAGAGACGACCTCCGGCCCCGGAAAGGTTCAGGACAAATTCCTGGACGTCCTCTTTGGCGCACTTGAGGACAATAACCAGGAGGGTTTCGACTATATGGAGTTCAAAGATTTTATACGGTCGCTGGCCAATGTACCTATGGACGATAGTACCCGATACAAATCAGCTTTTGCTACGGCCCAAACTATGGGAGCAACAAAAGAGAAAATCGTCTCCAGTGCAAAGCAGTACCTGGCGATTCTCAAAAATGAGGAAGTAAAATTTCAGGAAGCCCTGCAAGGTCAAAAGCAAAGAAATCTGACCGGCAAGCAGGATGAAATCAAGCAATTGGAACAGACCATCAAGAATAAGGAGGCGGAAATCGAACGTATGAAAGCGGAAATTGAATCGCACCGTTCTCAGATTGGAGGGCTGGAGAAGGAAATAAATGCGGCAAGTGAGAAGTTAGGTCAGACCGCAAATGATTTTGAGGCCACTTATATGGCGTTGCAGGGGCAGATTGAAAATGATATCAAACAAATAGAAACTCATCTCTAGGGATAGAACTGAAGGGAACATGGAAGGATACAAACCGAAGACGTTTTGGGAGAGGCCGGAAGGGACGACCGGTGCGATATTTCTGGTTGCTATTATCGCGGCTGTAGGATATCTGACCATCAAATCCGCCGCTTGGATTGTTGCCGCGCTGACCTCCACGCTGGGACTGGTCGCTTCGTTGGCTATTCTCGGGGTTATCATTTTCCTGGCGATTGACAACAAATCACGCAGCCTCATCAGTTACATGTACAAGAGCGCTATGCGGGCCATTACCGGCATTTTTGTCAAGATGGATCCTATAGCGATTCTAAAAGGATATGTCAGTGACCTGAAAGAAAACCTTCGCAAGATGAACCGCCAGATCGGTATGTTGCGCGGTCAGATGCACAAGCTGCAGGAACTGATTCTCAACAACCGAAAAGAGATTCAAAGTAATCTGACCCTGGCCAGTCAGGCCAAGGAAACGGACAAGCAAGCGGTCATGATCCTGAAAAGCAGGAAAGCCGGCCGGTTGAAAGAGTCCAACATTAAGCTGGAGGACCTGTATAAAAAAATGGAGATCCTGTATCGAGTACTGACCAAGATGTATGAGAACAGTGAGGTTATGCTGGAAGACATACAGGATCAGGTCGAATTGAAAGAGCAGGAGCGCAAGGCGATGCACGCCAGTCATAGCGCGATGAAGTCAGCGATGAATATCATTGCCGGGGATAAGGATAAGCGAATGGTATTTGATATGGCCCTGGAGGCCATCGCGGACGATGTAGCCAATAAAGTGGGAGAAATGGAGCGATTCATGGATGTCTCTGAAAACTTCATGAAATCCGTTGACCTTCAAAATGGTATCTTCGAAGAGGAAGGCCTCCGTATGCTGGAGAAATGGGAAAACGAAGGGGTCTCCATGATCCTCGGCGAACAAAAGCAAAGCCTGATCAAGGAAGCAGAAGATGAATCAAATGTACTGGACATCAACGCCCCTTTAAAGCGTCCTGAGAAAGTGGAAGTACGGAAGAATCAGTATGACTCTTTTTTTGAGTAGGATATGTAAGGGCACAACAATTTGTGCCCCAACGAAAAGATAAAAACAAACATTAATAAAACTGTAACATGGCAACTCGACTGACAGCATTTTCGAAGTTTATGATCACCCTGGTCATTCTGGGTGTGATCGGTGGTGGGGTGTGGTATTTGTTTAACAAGACCGAATGGGGGCAGAATCAAAAGAAAAAGGCGGAAGAATTGAAGCAGGAGAGTGAATCTACCGAAGCACCTAAGACCGGATTCAATGATGATGATAATACGCTTGTCGTCCAATTGGTAACCTGGGGTGGATATGGGCCGGGCCTTTATTTCAATGAGGGTGCAACGCCAAATGAGCAATCCAGATTTTTCAAGGAATATGGGTTTAAGGTTCGGTTTGTAGTAGAGAATGACCTGATCAATGCGCTGAATGCATGGATTGCGGATGAATATGATGTGGCTGTGCAGACTGCTGATGCATTTCCGCTTTACACCGGTCCAAAGGAAATGGCTGAGTTTAAGCCTAAAGCGTTTATGCAGGTGGACTGGTCACGCGGTGGTGATGCCATCATTGCCAAAAGAGGTATCAACAGCATCAATGATTTAAAGGGCAAAAAGATTGCGGTAGCGGTCCCATCTCCTGCACAGACATTGTTATTGACGGCGCTTGAGGCGGCAAACCTCAAGTACAGTGATGTAGAAGTGATTAAGACCACTGATAATCTCAAAGCCGCGCAATTGTTCCGCGGTGCGGATGTAGATGCGGCTGTGGTGTGGAGTCCGGATGATATTCTGGCCACCAATGATGTGCCTGGTTCTAAGATATTAATGACCACCAAGGATCAGTCTCACGTGATTGCGGATATCTTCTTTGCGAAAGAATCTTATATCAACAGTCACAGGAAAATGATAGACGGATTCTATGAAGGTTGGATGAAGGCCGTAGCCGAATTGAAAGCTAATCCCTCTAACAGGGAGAAAGCAGCTAAGTATATGGGAGAAATCTACGGACTTGGTGTGGCTGACGCTATGGGAATGATGGATGTGGTGTATTGGACAGGACATGGCGACAATGTGAATTTCTTTGGGATGAATCCTGATTATCGCGGACAAAAGGGAGAAGACCTCTATACCAAGATGAGCAAGAACTTTGTAATGACCGGGGATGCTGAGCAAGAAGCACCGGCATGGCGTGGCGCGATCTTTACCGGATCTGTTCAGGCTGCTGGCAGTAATCTTTCTGGTCCTGCATTTGCAGCCGAAGCAGCAAAAGTATTTACCGCCCCTTCGCCTGAGGCTAAAACAGCTCCTGCCATTGCATCAAAACCAGTCAGTATCAATTTCCCATCCGGAAAATTCCAATTGGATGAGAATGCAAAGACCATCATTGATCTCCAGTTTGCGGATGTAGCCAAATCGTTTGCCAATTCGCGTGTACGTATCGAGGGGAATACTGACAATGTGGGTAGTAAAGCCTCTAATGTCACCTTGTCTCAAAAACGGGCCCAATCCGTAGCGGACTACCTGGCCACTCAGTACAAAATTGACAGGAACCGCTTTATCATCATCGGTAACGGCCCTGATAAGCCTGTACCTGGTTGTGAGCAAAATCAGGATAACGCCTGTAAAGCCAAAAACAGAAGGACGGAATTCCAATTGATTGCTGATTAATCCCACCCGGATAGACCTGAACCGTAAGCAATGAAATTTATCGGCAACCCGGAAGAAGGGACTGCGATGCAGAAAGGCCTTGTGGGGCTGGCTGGACTTGCGTTTGTCATCCTGGTGTGGGTGATCCTCACCAACGGTGAAACGCCTATCATGAGTTCTGCGATATTGCCATCGCCCATGTCCGTCATTCGGGCATTCCCCTTGTTGATTTCAGAAAATGAATTGTTTCGGCATGTTGGATTGAGTATTGGGCTGAATCTGGGCGGTTATATTGAGGCCATTGCGATCACCCTTCCAATTGGTTTTATCGTCGGTTTGATGAAATATTTCAGGTGGGGCTTTCATAGACAAATTGATGCTTTCAGGTATGTTCCATTGACGGCAGTGCTTCAACTTTTTATCTTTTGGTTTGGAATAGCCACCGGAATGAAAATGCATTTTCTGGCCTTTGGTATCATCATCTTTTTATTACCGGTCATGATTCAGCGCATTGACGAAGTGGATGATGTTTACCTGAAAACGGTGCATACGTTGGGAGCAACAGATTGGCAGGTGTTGAAGACCGTTTATTTTCCGAGTGTGATATCCCGGCTATTTGATGATATACGCGTACTGACAGCCATCTCCTGGACTTACATTATTGTGGCAGAAACCACAAACAGTAATCAAGGGGGAATAGGGGCTCTCCTTTATAATGTTGGCGCACGCATGGTTCGACCGGATAAACTTTTTGCTCTTCTGGTGATCATCATATTAATCGGATTTGTACAGGACAAACTTTTTGTCAAACTCGATAAGGTGTTGTTCCCTTTCAAATACCAGGCGAAGGAAGCCATTAAATCTTCACGATTGGAACAAAAGGCTTTGTGGCGTACCATTTTTGATTTTGCACTACTGGCGCTTGGATGGATTATCACCTGTTTATACCTGTTATTTCTATTGAACGAGTTTGTGCCCTTCCTTTCAGGTTTAAAGCCGCTGAGTTATTTATTTGGTGATCGTCTATGGGCCGTCAACCTGGTATTCTTCTTTGTTTTGTTTGTCAGTGGTTATACATGGTATAAGCAAAGGACGGAACAGCAGATTTTATCTCAGCTCTCAAAAACCGCAACGACATGAGTGTAAAGTTTGAGGATTCGGCGGCGAGACCAAATATCATAGAACTAAAAAATGTTGGTCAGTCCTATGATGGAGGGCAATCATGGATCATCAAGGGGCTCAATATGCTCATAGAGGATAAACCGGATCAGGGTCAGTTTATCGTATTGCTGGGGATGTCCGGAAGCGGGAAGTCAACTTTGCTTCGTTATATAGCCGGTTTACAGAAACCAACAGAAGGGGAGGTGTTGATCAAAGGGGAACCGGTGACGGACAAGCAGCGCGTGAGTATGGTGTTTCAACAGTATTCATCAATGCCCTGGTTAACTGTGCTGGACAATGTCGCCCTGGCGCTTGAGTACAAGGGAGTGGGAAAGAAAGAGCGATTTGCCCAGGCCATGGAGTTGATTGAACTTGTAGGGCTGGCAGGGCATGAAAAGAAATACGCACAGTATCCGGCCTTGTCTGGAGGACAATTGCAACGCGTCGCCATCGCTCGCAGCATTATTGCTAATCCCGAAATCATCCTGATGGATGAGCCTTTTGGAGCGCTGGATATCAAGACCCGGATACAGATGCAGGAGTTATTAACCAATCTCTGGCATCGCTTTCAGTCTACTATCATTTTTGTGACGCATGATATTAGCGAAGCGGTATACCTGGCGGATGATATCTTTATCATGAAGTCACCGCCTTCGCTCATCTGCGAGCATATCGATATCGATCTGCCCATTCGACGCGATCACAGCACCAAACGGGATAAGCATTTCACGGAGTTGGTGCATCATGTGGAAGATACGATGATCCGTATCGCGGAGGGTAAAATCTAATATAAGTGTCTGTCCATCCAACTGCAACCCTGTACGGCTTTCCGTTGTTAACTGCCTGTTGATGCAGCCAATTTCTACCCGTAAAGCCGGAACATCTACTGCCACTTTCACTATTGAAGGCCGCACATATGTAGCTTCTCTTTTCAGGAGTTGTGAGGATGCTTTATTTTCTTCAGGGGATTGTCCAAGTATTTTCCAGCAGAAAGAATATCATGCCGCTTTGGAGGCCGCACCACCTGACAAAATGGATTTCTGGTATGTTCGGCTGGATTCCGAAGACCGTTTTGCGGGGATGCTGACTTTTCAGGTCAAGGATTTCAGTCCCGGAGATAGTCTTAAGAATCATGGGCAGGGTGATTTCTTTAAACGCATGCAATACAAAGCGGGTCGCATATTTCGATTCAGTGTGCTGTGTCTGGGCAATACCTTAGTGACCGGTGATTATGGATTTTGCTTTCAGCCTGAGGTCAATCCAAAAACACAGACATTGCTGATGATGGAGACCATCGACTGGCTCATGCGGCAGAAACCCTTTCGTAAAGTCAGCCTGATTTTTGTGAAGGATTTTTATGATGATATTTTTAAAGGCATTCCAGAATCTCATTTTTGCCAGAAATATCATGCCATTGAAACGCAGCCAAGCATGATCCTCAATATCTCTCCCACCTGGGGGAACCTGGCAGGATACATCCGGGCGTTAAAGTCAAAGTATCGAGTTCGTGCCAATAAAGCCCTTCAACTTGCAAGTCATCTGGAGCGCATTGAGTTGAATGCGGATGAAATCGAAGCACTGGAACCAGTGCTTCACCAACTTTATCTCAAAGTGGTGGACGATGTCGGGTTTAATCTTTTCATTTTATCTGAGGGGTATTTTACGGCACTCAAGCGGTCACTTGGGGACAGGTTTAGGTTGTGGATATATCGGGACCAGGGGGAGCTTATTTCCTTTTTTACGGTTTTTGAAGACGGTGACATCCTGGATGCTCATTTTCTTGGCTATGATCCTGCGGTCAATCACCAGTACAAGCTTTATCTCAATATGCTGCTTTCCATGATTGATCTGGCCGCCAGCCGGGGATTTCGTCAATTGCAGCTATCCCGCACCGCTACGGAGATAAAAAGCTCTGTGGGGGCGGAAGGAATTCATATGTGGGCGTATATGCGGCACCGACGGGCCTGGTTTAATGCATTGATTCCGAGGATCTATTCGTTTTTTCAGCCGGACCTCAGCTGGACGCCCCGAATGCCGTTTCACGAATCCTGAGCCCTTTACGCTTCGGCTGCGACCATTATCTTTGCGGACTAAACATATTTTGAACAGGTATCGCATATGGATGAGTTGTCGAAGAGGTATAATCCCGGAGAAATTGAAGAAAAATGGTATTCCCACTGGATGGACGCCGGTCATTTCCGGTCAGTTCCTGATCAGCGTGAGGCTTTCAGCATCGTTATCCCACCCCCAAATGTGACGGGTCAGCTCCATATGGGGCATATTCTCAACAATACCATACAGGACACGCTCATTCGCCGGGCCAGACAGGAAGGAAAGAATGCGTGCTGGGTGCCCGGCACGGACCATGCATCGATTGCCACTGAAGCCAAAGTGGTGAATATGCTTCGCGAACAAGGAATTAAGAAATCAGATCTCACGCGGGAAGAATTCCTGAAGCATGCCTGGGCCTGGACGGATAAATATGGCGGTATCATCCTGCATCAGTTAAGGAAACTAGGCGCATCCTGTGATTGGGATCGTACGGCTTTTACTCTGGATGAAGCGAGGTCCGAAGCGGTCATAGGCATCTTTGTGGATCTCTACCGTAAAGGAAAATTATATCGAGGTAAGAGAATGGTCAATTGGGATCCTTCAGCAAAAACCGTTTTATCTAATGAAGAAGTACTGTATGAAGAAGAAAAAACGGTCCTGTTTAAGGTAAGGTATAAAGTCGAAGGTACCACAGATGAATGGATCACCATTGCGACCACCAGACCTGAGACCATTCTTGGAGATACGGCCATAGCGGTGCATCCGGAGGATGATCGATACAAGCATCTGCACGGAAAGCGCGCCATTGTACCGATGATCCAACGTAGTATACCAATCATCGCCGATACCTATGTGGACAGATCTTTCGGAACCGGCGCATTGAAGGTGACCCCTGCGCATGATGTCAATGATTATGAAATCGGGTTGCGTCATCAACTGGAGGTCATTGATGTGTTAAATCCGGATGGAACGATGAGTCAGGCCGCTCAATTGTTTATTGGTCAGGATCGTGATGTCGCTCGTAAGCACATGGCTGACGCACTTGAAGCAGCAGGTCAATTAGTAGGTACGGAGGAGCTCATTCACAATGTCGGCCGTTCGGAAAGAACAAGAGTTGTGGTTGAGCCCAGGCTTTCTTTGCAGTGGTTTGTCGATATGAAGTCGATCGCTACGCCGGCACTGAAGGCGGTAATGGAAAATGAAATTGAGTTTTATCCGGAGAATCTGAAGAATACATACAGGCACTGGATGGAGAATATTCGTGACTGGTGTATTTCAAGGCAATTGTGGTGGGGACATCAAATCCCGGCATGGTACCTGAAACAAGAAAGCGGGGTAGAGCGGCAGATGGATGAACAAGTCTTCGTTGGTGCCACCGCAGAAGAGGCATTGATTGAAGCAAAACGTCTCACCGGTAGAAGTGACTTGACCATCGATGATTTGCAGCAGGATGAGGATGTACTGGATACATGGTTTTCGTCATGGTTGTGGCCCATCAGTGTTTTTGATGGCTGGCGCGATCAGCGCGAACTGGATTACTATTATCCGACAAGTGTATTAGTGACGGGATGGGATATTATTTTCCTTTGGGTGGCTCGCATGATCATGGCAGGGTATGAATGGCGCAATGAGAAACCATTCCAGGCGGTGTATTTCACCGGAATGGTCAGGGATAAGCAGCGAAGGAAAATGAGCAAGCAATTGGGGAATAGTCCTGACGCGCTTGCACTTATCGAGCAGTATGGAGCAGATGGAGTACGCTATGGCATCATGGCCTCCGCGCCCGCAGGTGGGGATATCCTGTTTGATGAGAAGTTGTGTGAACTGGGTCGCAATTTCTGTAACAAAATATGGAACGCGTTACGTCTGGTTAAGTCATGGCAGGTGGATCCCGCGATGCAACAGGATCCGGGAAGAAATCTGGCTGTGCGTTGGATGAATGCGAGAATCGCCACGGTACAAGTGGAATTGGTCCGGCACTATGAACAATACAGGTTGTCTGAAGCCGTGACGGCGCTTTATTCCTTTGTGTGGGATGATTTCTGCAGCATTTACCTGGAAGCGATCAAGCCTACATTTGGTGAGGCACTGGATGCGCGGAGCTATGAAGAAACCATTCGGCTATACGAATCGATTTGTCAGTTGTTGCATCCCTTTATGCCCTTCATTACGGAAGAGATCTGGCATCAGTTGAGGGAGCGTAAGCAGGGAGAAGATTGCATTGTGACGCTATTAAACAAAGGAGCGAATGTACCGGAGGATGGTGTGATAGATCTTTTTGATCATTTACTCACGGTAAAAAGTTCAGTGCTTGAATTGCGTAACCAGTATAAGCTTTCGCCTAAAGAAACTATGGTGTTAGTCTTTCCTTCGGAACCGGCATTGATCCGCATCTGGGGTGAACCAGGCGCAGAAGCGGTATTGAATAAACTGGCTAATGCTACATGTGCAGAGGGTGTGGGAACAGGGGTGACTTTCCTGGCAGGAAAATATCAGTATCATGCCGCATTGACGATTGAAGTAGACAAAGAAGCCGAGGTCAAGCGTATTCATGAAGAAATCGCCTATTACAAGGGCTTTATAGAAAGCGTTGATAAGAAACTGAGCAACGAAAAGTTTGTCGTGAATGCACACCCGGATGTTGTGGAGAAGGAAAGACAAAAGAAAGCAGACGGGGAGGCCAAGATTGAACAGTTACAGCAGAGTCTGATCCAATTAGGGTGATGTATTTCTCAAAAGGACAACATATCCACTATTGTCGCAGGTTTAAATGGCGATTGCTTAGTGTTGTGTTGTTCTTTTCCTTTCAGGCGTATGGACAATATGAGATTAAAGCACTGCCGCGGTGGCAGGTCAGCGGGCATGTGCTGACGATGTTTCCGGGTGAGCCGATTGATCGGTTTCTTGATGATCAGCAGTGGGGTATTCACTTTGAGGCACAGTACAGGTTGCAATACAACAAACCATTTCTTGCCGGACTTTACTATCTGGAAACCGGGTTAAGTAAATATGTGCTTGAGTATACGGCAATCTATCCGGATGGGCAGGAGGATATTCGGGAAAAGGCCAATACACGGAGGATTGATTTTGGCGTTACAGCCGGATTTTATCCGGAGATCAATTGGTTACTGCAGCCATATATTCAGGGTCGGGCAGGTGTAGCGATTTATCAAACTTCGTCAATATTAACGGATGATGATACCAATGAGCAGATTGAACGTATTTCGGAAATGACATCGGGTGTAATTTCATATGGATTTGATTTTGGGATTCACATTGTTCCTAATATTTGGTATATCCGGGGTGACTTGCGTGTTGGTCTGGTGGCCAATCCAAGTGTTTCTTTTATGTCATTGAATGAAGAGGAGAAAGGAGATGTTGGTTATCCGATTGATTATTTTGAGCGACATACATCCTCAGGACAATGGCTGAAGGTGAGTGCGGGGATAACCTATTTATTTTAACAGATGCCAGGCATCGGCTAATTTTACATTATGATCAAAGAGCAGGATCCTGAATGGGAAGGCGAAGAGGGCTTGTATGAGCATCACAGGTTTCTGGCTCCACCAGGACTGACACCGGTTCGCATAGACAAATACCTCCAGATCAAACTGGAAGGAATATCCCGAAATAAAATCCAGAATGGCATACGTGCCGGAGCGGTTCGTGTGGATCAGGAGGCGATCAAGCCTAATCACAAAGTAAAGCCTGGACAGACCATTACTATTCTATTGCCCAAGCCACCGGATATCAGTGAATCCGTTGTGCCGGAAGAGATCAAACTGGATGTCCGATATGAAGACGATGATCTCATGATCATCTACAAACCTGCCGGCATGGTTGTGCATCCGGGTGTTGGGCATGAAGGAGGCACGCTCGTAAATGCATTGGCCTGGTATATGCAAAATACCAATATGCCTGTGTTGCCGGGGAATACACCTGATCGTCCGGGTCTGGTGCACCGCATTGATAAGGACACCTCCGGACTCGTACTGATCGCCAAGAACGATTACGCGATGACGCATCTGGCGCGACAGTTTTTTGATCACACCATCACAAGAGAATATAACGCCATAGTTTGGGGAACTCCTGATCCTGTCAGTGGGACTGTAGTCGGTGCGATAGGCCGTGATCCGAGGTTCAGGCAGATGATGACAGTGTATGATGAGGGCGAAGGAGGGAAGGAGGCCGTCACGCATTATGAAGTACTGGAAGATCTCTATTATGTCAGTCTGGTGAAATGCGTCCTGGAAACAGGCCGTACGCATCAGATCAGGGTGCATATGAAACATATCGGTCATCCTGTATTTGGTGACGAACGCTATGGAGGAGATACGATACGCAAGGGCACTGTGTTTACAAAGTACAAGCAGTTTGTGGATAATTGTTTTGAGTTGTGTCCAAGGCAGGCGCTTCATGCGCGTACCCTTGGATTTGAACATCCGGTCACAGGAGAGCGTATGTTTTTTAATTCCGAATTGCCTCCGGACATGACGGCACTGCTGGATAAGTGGCGCTCCTATGTGGCTCACCGAAAAGATTCGTTGGAACAATGAGATTGAGTGATCGTATCAGGGAAACATTGCCAGTGTTCAGGGAGGCCTTAATGCAAAACATCCATGAACCTGCTGAAATACTTCATCGCGCGCATGGTGCGAATCCATGGTTTGTGCCGGAGTTTTCAAAGCGGGCCATCACAGCGATCGCGGATCAGTTTCTGGATCAATCTGCTTATGAAAGTTGGATCGGGAAGTATACCACGCCGTCAAAGCAAAAATCAGTAGCATTGATCCTGGCCGGGAATCTTCCCCTCGTAGGATTTCATGATGTGTTGTGCGTATTAAGTAGCGGACATCGTGCCATCGTCAAATGCAGTGATAAGGATGCCGTGCTTTTGCCATGGTTGATTCATTTGTGGTCGGAGTTTGTGCCGGAGATCAGCAGTAATGTCACGTTTACAGAACGCATGACTGGTTTTGATGCCGCCATCGCTACCGGTAGCAATAACAGTGGTCGTTATTTTGAATATTATTTCAGGGACTATCCGCATATCCTGCGGCAGAATCGAAATGGTGTTGCTGTGCTGGATGGCCGGGAAACATTGCAGGAATTAAAATTACTGGCATCGGATATCTTCTTGTATTTCGGGATGGGGTGCAGAAGTATTTCGAAAGTGTATGTGCCGGAAGGTTATGATTTTGGTTTGTGGAAGGAAGCTATAGCGGAATGGGCACATCTCGAAGATCACCACAAGTACAAGAATAACCTGGAGTACAATCATGCGATCTTTATCATCAATAGCATACCGCATATCAATATGGGGCATCTGCTCCTCAAGGAAGATGAAGCCATTGCCTCCCGTATAGGGTGCGTACATTATCAATATTATCATCATGATGAAGCGTTGAAAAAACACCTTGATCAACACCGTGAGGAGATACAGTGCGTCATAGGGCATATGCGAATGGATAAGGGAGAGCATATTGATTTTGGGAAAAGTCAGATGCCGGCATTGGATCAATATGCTGATGGGGTAGATACGATGAGTTTTCTTTCGGCACTATAAAGATGTAAGATGCGGATCACGAAGAAAGAAAAGGCAGCTGCCATAGCCCGCATGCTGGATGAATATTATCCCACGGTGCCTGTGCCGCTCAATCATGAAGATCCTTTCACACTTTTGGTGGCAGTGATTTTATCCGCGAGATGCACTGATATCAGGGTCAATCAGGTCACACCTCATTTGTTTAAGAAAGCCAAGACGGCCAAAGCCATGGCAAAGCTTGATGTGGAAGCCATTCGTCAGATTATTCAGCCATGTGGTCTTTCACCAGCGAAGTCAAAGAATATAAAGGCTATGTCGGAAATACTGGTTGAGCAGTATGGCGGTCAGGTGCCTTCAACATTTGAGGAACTCGAAGCGCTGCCAGGCGTCGGGCATAAGACGGCTTCTGTGGTTATGGCTCAGGCTTTTCATGTTCCAGCTTTTCCTGTAGATACCCATATTCACAGATTGGCCAGACGTTGGGGATTAAGCAATGGAAAAAGTGTTGAACAAACGGAGGCGGATCTCAAAAAGCTATTTCCGGAATCAAGCTGGAACAAACTGCATCTGCAGATTATTTATTTTGGGCGGGAGTATTGTCCTGCGCGTGGTCATGTGAAGGAGCAATGTCCGATCTGCAGTAAGTATGGAGTAGAATAATCAGAAGGGCAGGCCCACGGCAATTTGAGGTTCTGCTCCTTTTGGGAAACGTTTGACTTCATCGATCAGCCAACGTGATCCATTGACAGGGTAAGGGTTATGGAGTTTGTATCCCAGGTCAAGACGGAGGATAAAGAAGTCAACATCCAGTCGAATACCATAGCCATAACCGATTCCAATTTCTTTGTAGAAATTCTTTGAAATCACGGCGCCGGGCCGGCTAGGGTCGTTCTGAATGGTCCATACGTTGGCGGCATCTATAAATGTGACGCCATAGAAATACCAGAATAGAGGGAAACGCAATTCCGCAGAGAAATCAATTTTAAAGTCACCGGTTTGATAAAAGGGGAGATTCGGGTTGATGACGGTTAGATCTTCGTAGCCCCCTGGTCCCAGTTCCCTGATCTGCCATGCTCTGTTGCTCAACGCTCCACCAACATAGAATTGTTTCGGATAAGGAACTTGTTTGGTGAAAATACCATAACGCGACGCCACACCTGTATTGAGTTTTACGGCAAATTGTGTTTTGCGCGCGAGGTTATGATAATAGCGTAAATCAATTTCTGCTTTTATAAATTGGGAGAACTGCACCTGCTGGTCAGGAGTAGCCCCCGGATTGAGGACGATTTCATTTTTGTTTCCACTGATCAGGTTGGCCGTGCGGTTGATCGCATACATTTCTAAGCCGGATAGTTCGACACTATGCAGCAATCTAAACCGACCATCCCTTTGAATATTTTTTGAATTGACTTCAAATAAATAGTTGCGAAACAGAAATCCGGTAAATAACTGGTTTCCAAAAGACTGCGCCAGAAATTTATTGGCATCCAGAATATCCTGGTAGGCATCCGTGGCCGTAGGTAGGAATATATCCAGGCCAGTGCGAATGATCGTCAATTTCTGCCAGGCGCTGGGTTGAATATCATAGTTGAGGTTGGCATTAAAGTTAAGATAGCTGTAGAGTTCGGTGATCCTGACGTAGTTGAAACCCATGCTGAGCCTTGAAGAGGATTCATTCATGAGCCATTGATGCAATCGTGCGCCCAAAAGGGGTTTCTTGTCCGGATCTTTACGATGACCGATCATCGAATAGATTTTCAATGGATCCATGAAGCGCCTGAAGGAAAGGTTAGTACCCAGGCCGGCATTCAGGCTATTCAGGAAGGCATCATAGGATTCCGATTCCCTGGCAAAAAAGTTGAATTCAAAGCCAAGTTGCGCATTGATATCGAGGATTTCAGCATTGCCAAAAATGTTTCTGTCCCTGTACGTGGAAGAGAAAGAAGTTCCGAAAAGCGACCTTCGTTCCTGGGAGGCGATATTGCTGTACGTCAATTCGCCATTGATATCAAAATTGATTTTCTTGTTGCGTGTGAGCAGAAAGGTGTAATCAATCGCAGGAAGCAGGCCTTTTGAAGTGTCAATAAGAGCCGATGGGGTAACAAATTTGATGATCTCAAGTTTGCCAAGATTCCGGATGGACTTGTCAAGATTATCCCTATTGGTGTAGTCGCCTTCGTTCAGGAAGACACTTCTTCTCATGATATCCGGCTTCAACGTAAACACGTTGGTGTCCGGCAGGAAGTATTGAATGTTTTGGACGATGGTATCATGATAACTGTGTGGAGCGACCAGATCGTAATCCGGGTAAATTTTGATGTCACCTATTCTGTACTTTTCGTGGTACGTGCTGTCTGATGGGTTTTTAAGGCGCATTACCGCGCGAACTTTTTGCTCGCTGGTGTCAATCTCCAATTGAGGGATGAAACTTTCGTCAAAGGTGGCATAGCCATGGTTTTGAAGCAATCTGACAATCCTTGCTCTTTCCTGATTATACAGCAATACATCCAGTGGATCGCCGGGTTGGATGATGCGCGCGGAAGGATCTTCATTGATAATTTGTTGGAAAGCGGAGTCTTTGGTGAGGATCGAAAACGTATCAATGATGAGTCTTGGTCCGGCATTGACGTGATAGGTGACCTTTGTTTTCTTATTTGAGGTTTTGGATTCGAAGTGGACCTCGTTGCTGCGATAACCTCTCAGGGCCATATATTTTTGCATGTCCTCAGCGGTCTGTGCCGCTTTAAGTGAATCGTAGATGACCGGGCGATTCTTGATTTCGCGTTCTGCATCCCATTTTTTACGATCCGGGTTTTTCAGCAGGCTTTGCTGATAGCGATAATAGTTGACGTGCCTGGGTACAATGATGGCATATTTGGTTTGGGGCTGGAGGTACCGAAGAACGAGGTTATCGGAGAGATCAGCTTTACTGTGGATAGGGTGATCGGATTTGATCTTTACCTTGTTGGACATCAGAAAGGACTGATGATCCAGCAGGTTTTTTTTACTATTGCATGAGGAAAGGATCAGGAGTGCTGCAATACCTAAGCCCCACCAGGCGGTTAGCCTGAAATGTCCTGATCTGCAATATTTTGACATGGAGCCATTATCCAAAAACCGGATCAAACTCATACAGTCCCTTCAACATAAAAAGTTCAGGCTAAAGTATGACAAATTCATAGTAGAAGGCCTCAAAATCACCCGGGAATTGGCCACGGAGCATGCCAACCTGGTAGAGGAGGTGTATCTGTCCAACCCTGATTTTCAACCGATTCTTGCTGATTGTGTCGATGCGGGGATGGTCCAGGTGATCACTCCACAGCAAATGAGGCAATTGTCACAAATGACAACTCCTCCTGGGGTACTGGCGGTTTGTCGCATGCCTTCCGAGATTCATCCACCGAAATCCATTGCGGGTAAGCGCATTTTTTACCTTGATGCCATTCGTGATCCGGGCAATCTTGGTACCATCCTTCGGATTTCGGATTGGTTTGGGCTTGATTACGTGTTCATGTCCCCCGATTGTGCGGATATTTATAATCACAAAGTATTACAAGCTTCCATGGGCAGTGCCCTGCGGGTGAAGTCATGTGTGATGGACATCAATCAGCTTCTTGAAGTTGGTGCCGGTCATATTTATGCCTGCGATATGGATGGGAAGGATATTTATAAAATGGAACCTCCGGAGGAAGGCATCATTGTTTTGGGAAATGAATCTCTTGGCGTCTCCGGTGATATCACGCATCAGGTGAAGGAAGTGCTGGCTATTCCCGGCCAGTGGAGCCTTGGTGCGGAGAGTTTGAATGTAGCGAGTGCGGCGGCGGTGATGGCTGCGTGGTGGCGCCAGGGAAGTGAAGAATGAAGAGTGAAAATTGAAGAAAGAGCGGTGAGACGTGAGACGTCAGTCGTGAGTCGTGAGAAGGATTTGTTGAAAAATGATAATTGTTTAGCGGCGTTGCATGCAACGCCCATTTTATATGTGCAACGCCGATTGTATAAAAATTGAAATTTTATGAAAAGAACCCCCAGTCGAGCAGCGCAGTAACGTTGCATTTTCCGTTCGATCTCCTCGTTACTAGTATTTGTATGTGTCACATTGAGCGCTGATGTGACCTGAGATGATTTTGTATCCTTTCGACATACAGGATTTGTACTTCTATTTCGGCAAATGTCAGATGGTTGACATTTGGCTGGACAGGGCTTGCTCAAGCCCGGAGATTGTTTTATGTTTAACTAAAATGCAATATTACTCTACCTGTGCCCGCTAAGGAATCGACAGCATTTTATTTATAATACGGCTAAAATCAATACTACACATATGCCATCAGGTATCTACACCCTTAGAATAGAGGGAGGAAAGAAAACAGAAACACGACAATTTTCAATCGCAAGATGAAAAGAAGTTTAATGCTTTTTTGGTTAGTGAGCATGGTGTATAGCCATGCTCACAGCCAAAAAGAGGGTGATGCATGGATGATCGGCTATTCATCGATTCCTCATCCAGACTATTCATTATTGGAATTAGACTTCCTTTCTGGTGATCTGCATGTGAAAAGAGTATCAGGTGATTATGCAATTATAACGGAAACGTGCAGCACCATCTGTGACAAAATGGGTAATGCCATAGTATGGACAAACGGAATGGAGATCCGAGGTCCTGGTAGCTTGATGATTGAAGATACAATCTCCTATTTTCCGGATGACTGGATTAATACAAAACCCAGCTTTTGGAAGTGGTGGTATAGTGACAATGGTTATGCCTATGGATTTCCTTTTCCGGGAGGTGCTATAATACTCCCGGATCCAGGAAATTTAAATCAATATTACTTGATATACTTATTTGGAGAATGGGACGAATTATTGGGCACGCTTTCGGTATCAAAATGGCTCAGTGCGAAAGTGAAGCATGAGGCTGACAGTACGTTTAAGCTGATCTACAAAGACTCACTTGTTGGTGTTGAAAGTGCGGCCTTTCAAGGTCCTGTCAATGCGGTCAGACATGCCAATGGCCGGGACTGGTGGTTAATTAGTTTTATCCGGGATTCCCAATCCTATCAATTGTCTCTTTTAGATCATGATGGATTGCATTTCATTGGATTAATGGATCCGGGCATTATCATTCCAAACGGGTCTGGATTAGCTACGATTTCCCCCATGGGCAATTATATGGCCATAGGACTAGATGTTTGGGGCAATTATGAGCAATTTACTTATATATTCAACATTGATAGGTGCAATGGCCAACTAACTTTCAGAGATTCAATTTCCACTACTACCCAATTGTGGCCTGGATTTGGTTTTTCACCTTCTGAAAAATATTTATACACAAGTTCTGAGAGTATAAATCTTTGGCAGTTTGATATGGAGGCAAGCGATATCGGAGACTCCAGGACACTCGTTGGCGTGTATGATGGATTTGTCCATGATAATTTATTCGCCACAACCTTTGGCCCTATCATGCAGACACCCGACGGACGATTATATGTCGTACCCACATCAGGGAGCAATGAGTACCTCCACGTTATCGACCGACCTGATGAACCCGGTACCGCTTGTAAGTTAAAGCAACATGCTATCAACCTGACTGTCCCTCAGGGTCGAAGTGCGCCAAATGTTCCCAATTATAGAT
>CAZYHJ010000045.1:0-23296 GCA_964646645.1 uncultured Saprospiraceae bacterium
ACCTGCAGCCAGGTGATCACGGTAGATGACAGCACAGCACCGGATATTACGTTCTGTCCTCCAAGCAGAACAATCGAATGTGACGAAAGCACCTTGCCAGGCAATACCGGCATGGCCAGCGCGACAGATAATTGTGATACACAACCGGATGTAACGTATAGCGACAGTGTGACACCATCCACCGTGTGTCCACAGGAGTATACGATCACCCGTACCTGGATTGCCACAGATGCTTGCGGTAACTCAAGCACCTGCAGCCAGGTGATCACAGTGGATGACAGTACAGTTCCGGATCTGGATTGCCCAGCCAATATTACGATTGAGTGTACAGCCAGCACCTTACCCGCCAATACGGGTATGGCTACGGTATCAGATAATTGCGATTCCTCACCGACCCTCACCTACAGTGACCAGATCACGCCATCAATGACCTGCCCGCAGGAATATTTGATTACACGTACCTGGACCGCAACAGATGATTGTGGAAATGCCACAAACTGTATCCAGTTGATCACTGTGGATGATTCTACACCACCAATGGCGGTTTGTCAGGACATCACAGTGTACCTGGATAATAATGGTCAGGTGACCATTACACCAGCTGATATCGACAACGGAAGTACGGACAACTGTACCGATGATGCTGATCTCGATCTTGAGCTGGATGTTACTTCATTTGATTGCGATGATCTCAGTGAAGAAGGTCAACCGATTGCAGGTGACCTGATTATCTCTCAGTATATTGAAGGATCCAGCAATAACAAGGCTATTGAGATTTATAACGGAACTGGATCTGCTATTAATCTGAGTACAGGAGGTTATAAAATCAGAATGTACTTCAATGGAAGTACCTCTCCTGGAACGATAGTAAGTCTGACTGGAACTGTAGCTGCCGGCGATGTTTATGTCCTTGCTAATTCATCTGCAAATGCTTCAATACTTGCATTAGCCGATCAGACAAATGGAGCTTCCTGGTATAATGGCGATGATGTAGTGGAATTGGTTAAAGGCTTCATGGATACCCCAGTAGATATTATAGGTCAGATTGGAGTGGATCCAGGAACTGAATGGGGAACGGGTCTCCAGTCAACGGCAGATAATACGCTGAGAAGAAAGACCAGCATTATTACTGGAGATACCAATGGCGGTAATGTCTTTGCTCCGGCTACAGAATGGGATGGATATGCCACGGATGATATCACAGGCCTTGGCTCACACGCCTTTGCAGATGTATTGTCTACCACAACAGTGATCTTGACGGTAACAGATGAGTGCGGCAATTCAAGTACCTGCTCAGCGGATGTGACCGTATTTGATACGATACCTCCGATGTTGGAATGCCCATCTGACCTGACCATCGAATGTGACGAAATCACTGAACCATCGTTTACCGGTGAACCATTGGCAAGTGATAATTGCCAGGCTGGACTGACGGTGACATATTCAGATGCCTTCATGGAGGGCGCATGTCCACAAGAGTACACGATCACCCGTACCTGGATGGCTACGGATACCGCCGGTAATTCTACCACATGCGTTCAGGTCATCGTCATCGATGACAGCACGCCTCCGACGATCGTTTGTCCTGTTGACCTGACGCTTGAATGTACAGATCCTGTGCCGACCACATTGGCGACTGCTACAGATAATTGCAGTTCGACCGTGACCGTCACCTACAGTGATATCATGTGTGAGAACCCGGTAGTTGGCTTTACGGGACCATATGACTTCAGCCTTTGGGATATCATTCTGCCTCCGCAAGGCGGAAGTGTTCAAACCATGGGTGATACAGAAGTGATGCTGACCAGTCCGGATGTTACAATCGGATGTCCCGGAGGAGCTTCTGTACTGTTCCAGATCAATGTGACGACAACCGGTCAGATTGTATTTGACTGGCATTATACCTCTCAGGATGTGGACGGACCATTCTACGATCCGTTTGGCTACAACTTGAATGGTACGTTCTATCAGCTGACAGATAACAATGGTCCGCTGGCACAAAACGGTACAGCAACAGTGGCAGTAACCGCCGGAGATGTCTTTGCCCTCGAGCAGAGAGCAACGGATTGTATCCTGGGTCAGGGTGTTTCCACGGTGGTTGAGTTCTTTGCCTGCATCGAGCAGGAGGAAGATCCTTGTACGAAGCTGATCATCCGTACACATGAGGCAGAAGATGAGTGCGGCAATGTCTCCAACTGTGTACAGACAATCTTCATCGAAGACACTGTATCACCGGAGATCACTTGTCCTGCGAGCCTGACCATCGAATGTGATGAAAGTACCTTGCCAGCTAATACTGGCCTGGCTTCTGCCACAGATGCTTGTGATACAAGCGTGGAAATTACCTACAGCGATAATGTGGCTCAATCTCAGACCTGTCCGCAGGAATACACCATCACCCGTACCTGGACAGCGACAGATAATTGTGGCAATACAGATGTGTGTGTGCAGATCATCACAGTAGATGACAGCACACCACCAACCATCACTTGTCCGGAAAATCTGACACTGGAGTGTGATGAATCCACCCTGCCAGGGCAGAGCAACGGATTGTTTGAACTCTATGGTACGGATGCATTTACCGGTGATCTGGTGAAGATTGACATAGCTACCGGAAATGGAAGTACAATTGGTAATACTGGAACCAATGTTCTTGGTGCAGCCTGGAATGCTAACACAGGATTAACTTATTTGCGTGATTTCTCATTCCTGTATACGGTAGATATAAATACTGCAGCACTTACCCTGGTAGGTCCGTCCGGCAGTGGAATTACAGGATTGACATTTGATAATGCATTTACAGTATTATATAGTGTTGATCAAAATAATGGTGATGTATATGAAGTTGATCCTGCTACTGGAGCAGCTACATTGATTGGTAATACCGGAATTAGTTATCCACTGGATGTTTCTACAGCACCAAATGGTGTTGTGTGGGGCGGCGATATCAACGCTAACCTGTACACCATCAATACCACTACCGGTGTTGCAACACTAGTGTGGCCGACGGTGACTGGAGATGGATTGACTTCTATGGCGTTCCATCCTATGACCGGTAAATTGTATATCGTAACCCTGGGCGCTGATCAGCTCGTCGAATTTGATGTAGTGACAGGTATGGCTAATGTGATAGGTGGTTTCGCCGGAGGTTTCGATATCAGAGGACTGGCCTTTGTTGGGACATCCGTACCATTTGCTACGGCTACAGACAACTGTGATCCTTCTGTATCTATCACCTACGACGACCAGATTGCCCCATCTCAAACCTGTCCGCAAGAGTACACGATCACCCGTACCTGGACAGCCACCGATGATTGCGGTAATTCAAGTACCTGTAGTCAAACGATTACAGTAGACGACAGTACACCGCCAACCATTACATTCTGTCCTGAGAATGTGACGATCGAATGTGATGAAAGTACCTTGCCTGCCAATACTGGCTTGGCGACGGCTACTGACAATTGTGATTCCGCTCCGGATGTAACTTACAGCGATAATATTGCAACATCTCAGACCTGTCCGCAAGAGTACACAATCACCCGTACCTGGACAGCGACAGATGCATGCGGCAATGCTACCAACTGCATCCAGATCATCACGGTTGACGATAGCGTACCACCAACCATCACCTTCTGTCCGGAAAATGTGACCGTAGAGTGTGATGAAAGTACCTTGCCGGATAATACAGGTTTGGCTACCGCCACAGACAATTGCGATTCCGCTCCGGATGTAACCTACAGCGACAATGTAGCACCATCACAGACCTGTCCGCAGGAGTACACGATCACCCGTACCTGGACTGCGACAGATGCTTGCGGCAATGCGACGAATTGCATTCAGGTAATTACTGTGGATGATTCAACACCACCAGTAATCACAAATTGTCCTGCGGATATCACGATCGAATGTTCTGATCCAACCGATCCTGAAATGACAGGGTTTGTATCCGCCTCTGATAATTGTGATGAAGAGCCGAGCATAACGTATGATGACACGATTACAACATCTGAAGTATGTGAGCAGGAATATAGCATCACTCGTCTCTGGACTGTGACCGATGCATGTGGAAACAGTACCACTTGCGTTCAGACGATCAAGGTCGATGACAGCACACCTCCTGTGATCATTTGCCCTGTTGATTTGACCCTGGAGTGTACAGATCCTGTGCCCACATCACTGGCGACGGCTACAGATAATTGCAGCCCGACGGTGTCTATCACCTACAGTGATATCATGTGTGAAAACCCAGTGGTTGGCTTTACAGGACCATACGATTTCAGCCTCTGGGATGTCATTCTGCCTCCACAAGGCGGAACGGTACAGACCATGGGTGATACAGAAGTGATGTTGACCAGTCCGGATGTCACCGTGGCTTGTCCAGGTGGAGCTTCTGTACTGTTCCAGATCAATGTAACTACTACAGGTCAGATTGTCTTCGACTGGAATTACACCTCTCAGGATGTGGACGGACCATTCTATGATCCGTTTGGTTACAACCTGAATGGTACATTCTATAAATTGACAGATGACTTTGGACCTATCAACCAGAGTGGTACTGCTACGGTTGCTGTGACAGCAGGTGATGTCTTCGCCCTCGAACAGAGAGCAACGGATTGTATCCTCGGCCAGGGAGCAACCACTGTAGTTGAGTTCTTTGCATGTATCGAGCAGGAAGAAGATCCTTGCACAAAGCTGATCATACGTACGCACGAAGCAGAAGATGAGTGTGGCAATGTGTCCAGCTGTGTACAGACCATCTTCATTGAGGATACGGTATCCCCTGATATCACTTGTCCTCCAAGTCTGACCATTGAGTGTGATGAGAGCACCTTGCCTGCAAACACAGGTCTGGCCGCTGCGACAGATGCTTGCGATACCAACGTGGAGATTACCTACAACGATGTAGAGACACCATCCACCACCTGTACCCAGGAGTACACGATCACCCGTACATGGACAGCTACTGACAACTGTGGCAACACAGATGTCTGCACGCAGATTATCAGCGTGGATGACAGCACACCTCCGACGATCCATTGCCCTGGAGATGTGACCATTGAATGTACAGATGATACATCGCCTGATAGCAGAGGTATAGCCTCAGCCACCGATAATTGTGATAGCGCACCTGTAGTGACCTACAGCGATATCACCCTCGATGGCGAAGGATATTGCGGTGCAGAATATGGTATCACCAGAACATGGTTAGCCACAGACGCATGCGGAAATACAAGTACCTGTATACAGACCATTACCATCAGAGATGAAGTAGCGCCTGTATGCAACACCATGGATATTACCATCACAGAGATTATTGATCCTGATACTGGTTATGTGGTATTGACACCTGAAATGATCAATGACGGTTCAATGGATAATTGCGAAGGCCAGCTCTTTATGGAAGTATTCCCGGATACACTGTTCTGTGTCAACGAAGGTGACAATATTGTGACCTTGACGGTGTCCGATGCCTGCGGAAATACATCTACATGTACGGCAATTGTCACACTTGACTGTATAGATCCTTGCGTGGAAGTCGTGACATGGGTTTATCTGGAAGGTTCGTCAACAGATCCGAATGGATTGCCGAATAACTATACAATACCGATGCGTACAAGCCTGAACAACCTGGGTGTATTGCCGGGTCAGACCCTGGTGGATCCGTTCTTCGGAATCAAGTATACACCAGCAGGTCAGCCTTACAACCAGGATCCATGGAATTATCCAGGTCTGGAAGGCAACCTGTTTGATTCAGGCGGTGATCCGATGATGGCCGACGCTGGTTATCCGGCTACTGTAGTGGATTGGGTACTTGTGAGCCTCAGAGCTGATTCTGCCGGAACGGGCGGACCGGTTTGCCAGGCCGCCGCGCTGCTCCATAACGATGGACACATTGAGTTTGTCGAAGAGTTTGACTGCTGTGATATCGATCTCTATAATACTTATTATGTGGTCATAGAGCACCGGAACCACCTGATCGTCATGTCTCATGATGATCTGCCAATCGATCTCAACAACAGCACGATCACGTATGACTTCAGAATTCAGCAGAGCTACCTGGATGATCCATTCATGTTTGGTGCTCAGGCACAGAAACTGATCCTCACAAATTCAAGCGACCTCGTTTATATGATGTATGCCGGCAATGGTGAACAAACCGATGGTGGTGGTGCCTATACCGACCTTGAGGATACGGACATTAACTTCAACGACCGTACATTCTGGGAAGGCGAGAACGGCGATATCGGTGAGTACCGTATCGGTGACTACAACCTGAACGGCGACACGAACTTTAACGACCGTGTGACCTGGGAACGCAACAACGGTACATTTACAAGTGTACCTCGTGATTAAAAGTAAAATGCCAGATCAGGGGAACAACTTGTTCTCCTGATCCGGCTTCTTTGAAATGACATTTGAAAAGCAACATGATTCAATGGAAAAGCATATAAATCCAAACCTCATGAAAAACTTATTGACCCTGTTCTTTGCGATTTCGGTGATGAGCCTTTTTGGCCAGGCGTTACCTCAAATCGAGGCACGTTTTGCCAACCCCGCTTATGACCGTAATACGCGGAACTATTATCTGGATGTTGAATTGACCTCCAAAACATCTGCGGAGAACCTCTTCGGGATGAATCTTCGTTTCTTTTACGATGCATCTGCACTGGAGTATCAGGCTGTTGATCAGTTTCACCAGGGGTATGGATTCTTAGGTAATCCACCACAGCCGATTGTAGGCGCACCAACGAGTGGCACCCAGTTATTTGGTTTCCCTCAGGCCGCCGGTTATATCAATGGTGGTGTTCAGTTGCTGGATGAGCGATTTCCAATGCATATAGTCAATGGTAGTTGGGTCAAGGCATTCAGACTGGTTTTCAAAGTACCTGTTACCATTCTGGACAAGGATAATTTCTGTCCCAGCGTCATTTGGGATATTGAGGCAGCAGCAGGACAGGGTGGTTTTCTGCCCGGCAGCGCAGGCCTGGTCATTACCGTGACAGAAACAAATCGCTCCACAAGGTTTGTTTCCAAACCGGCTGAAGCGTCCGGCCTACCTTTCAACTGGTCATATGCACCAGCTGGAAGTATGCCTCATGGAAGTATGGCGGCTCAGGAGTGTATGCCTATTGGCGACCTGACTTCATCCAATGATGGAAAATTTGATGCCAAGGGATATGCTTTATTCCAAAACACACCAAACCCTTTTGATGGCGTTACCTATATCGAGTTTGTGTTGCCCGCTGCCCAAAAAGCATCCATCATTCTCTTTGATGTGGATGGAAAGGTGAAGGAAGAGATCGAAGGGTACTACGAAGCCGGTAGAAACCGGATTGAACTCAAGCAGAAACCCTGGATGATTCAGAGTGCCGTTATCTACTACCAGCTTAAAACGGACAAGTACACCTCAGGTACATTAACCATGTCCGTTTTCAGGGCATAGGGTGAATAAAAGTATGTTGGAGACTGCATACGGATATGCGGTTGGCTTTTGAAACCAAAGTGCGTTTTGGCGCATCGGGAGAATTTGCTGACAGGGCAAAGGGTGATTTCAATTACAATATAACTGGTCCATGACCCGAAATCTCATATATTGGTTTACGCACAAAGGCAAGGGATTAGTTCTCATGGCTCTTTGTTGTATTTCCGATATACTGGTTGGACAGACGCCGCTGATCACTGTTCGTTTTGCCAATCCGCAGAATGAATGTGCCACTGGGGAGTATTGTCTGGATGTCGAGTTTAAATCAGACCTGGCTGATCAGGAAGTATTTGGGATGAATGTGCGGTTCTTTTATGATGATCAGCTGCTGGAGTTTATGGATTTCCGGGATTACCAGGGTGGTTATGGCCCTGTCGCTCCTGATCCTCCCATCATCACGACCAGCGGTCCAGCGGGCCCGGCCTTATTCAATTTTGACGGAGCCGCGGAATTTGTCAATGGGGCTATTCAATTGGTGAACACCGGTGAACCACCTTTATATCTCGATACAGAAAATTGGACAAAGATCTTCCAGGTATGCTTTAATCTGGATGGTCCGATCATGAACCTGGATACATTTTGTCCACCTGTAGTCTGGGACCTCGAGCAGGACCCTGCCAACGGAGGTTTTCTGGCCGGCGATGACGGTGTCGTCATTACCGTAGTCGATCCGGATCCAAATAATGAGTCTCTGGCCGCTGATGAAAATGTAGTGCAGTTCAACTGGCAGTATATCGGAAACGGATCTGCTCCTTATGGCGAACCAATCGAAGAGACCTGCAGTAACGTGAATTGCGCGTTACCTGTAACCTTCATCGAGTTCAGCGGACGATTGGATCAAGGCGTGGTTGTATTGGATTGGCAGGTAGTGGATGAGTTCAATCTAAAGGGATATAGCATTCAGCGGTGTACAGACAAGTACACCTGGCAGTCCATAGGTTATGTTGTGAGTGCAGGCACAGGCTCACAGTTATATACCTATTCAGACACCCATCCTCATCCCGGTGCCAATTATTATCGAATCATGGCGGAGGATATTGATCTGCAAACTCATGCGTCCGGGTTGATTCATATCGGGTTGTCTGCAAATGGCGAAACAAAGGGTATGATCATATACCCTAATCCGGCTGTCCATGGGGTTTTTGAACTTTCACTGGATTTTGATCCGGGTCCCGTGGCTCAGATTACGATCTATTCTTCCACTGGAACCCAGGTGTTGACCCAGGTTTGTTCCTTTCCCCGGACTGAAATTTCAGTTGTCGATCTGGTTCCCGGCTTGTATACCGTGGTGGTTACCACCTCTGTAGCTCGGATTGAACGGAAACTCTCCATCCTCAGATAAAGAAGCCCTTCTCCTTTAACCGTACAATCCTCAGTTTCATCTTACCGGGCCAGGTATAGTGTGGGATCTGTCCTCTGTAACTGGAATCAGCAGTGACTCGCTTTAGCAAATGATAAATCTGGAATAGATTTTGCCTGATAGGCAAATGGCTTAGAAGAAGAATTGCCTTTTTGTAATTAATTGATATTCAATATATAACGCATAATTACGATTCACATACTATCCTTAGGCCAGAGTATGTCCGCTTTATGATGACCTTAATGACGAAATATCATTTAAAAAATCTTCCTTTTTGGGGGATTTACACATTCCCTCTGGGTCAGCGGACGTGTTTCGTATTGTGTAACCTGAAATTTAGCTTATACAGCTTAATAATCAGTCGAATAAATCAAATTGATTCCAGTGTTGATTTATCAGTAAAAGGACAACGCATTGATATTGAATTGAATGCTATGAGGTGTACGCGATTTAATGACAAAGTGCCGCAGAATATGATATATAGATTAATAATATATCATTTTACATTGGTTAATTGGCTGACCTCACGGCTTAAATTTCTATTTTTGCGGGTGACCCCCGCTCTTAAACGTAAGAGTCTCAGTGTATTTTCTTCTCCATCATGTGAAAGGGGGAGGAGATATGCTTTTTGTATTTAGAAGAGTACGTCAGGATGGTTGCAATGATAATGTGATCGTCATGATATGGTGGAAGCGAAATTGAAATGATCCAGGGCGGAAGAAGAGAGCGAAGAAATAAATGGAGTCATCATTGAATTGAATAACGAATAGAACCTATTACTTGAACATACTTTTAAAGCAACCAATTGAGCTTAGGATAGCGATTTCATATTGATGTCTTAAGCAAGAATGAACAGAACCCATTGATCCCACATGAACAACAATTTTACTACAATGAAAAACCACACCTGTATGCGAAAAACAGCAATGTCTTTTGCCTTTTTCGCAGCCATGTTCTTCAGCCAATTTGCCATGGCGCAAGAACCCGGCGTGAGCGTCCGATTTGCGAACCCATCCTACTCATGCGCCAACAATCAATATTGTCTGGACGTAGAATTTCTGGCGGATACCACCGATATCCAGGTCTTCGGGATGAACGTTCGTTTCTTCTATGATGACTCTTTCATGGAGTTGGATAGTTTCGCTGACTTCCAGGGTGGTTATGGCCCTGTCGCCCCTGATCCACCAACAGTGTTGATGAGTCCTCCTGGATTTGGAACCAATTTTTTTGGCTTCCCTGCACCTGGTGTAGCGGATTGGGTCAATGGAGCCATCCAGTTGGTGGACAATACTGCACCGGCGATAGTCCTCGACCAGACCAATTGGACGAAAATATTCCAGGTATGTTTTACCGTCGAAGCGGCTTATCCTGATAGTTCAAACTTCTGTCCTCCTGTGGTCTGGGACCTTGAGCTGAATCCAGCTAATGGCGGTTATCTTGCTGGGGATGACGGTGTGGTCATCACAGTTGTAGATATGCCTCCTGCCATGTCAGGCCCCTCAGCAGAATCTGTTGTTCAGTTTAACTGGATGTATGTAGGAGATGGTACTACGCAGCCTTATGGACAACCAGTCGAAGATCAGTGTATTTCATTGCTTTGTATACCTGATATCACCTGCCCGGTTGATGTAACAGTTGATTGTGACGATTCGACAGATCCATCTAATACAGGATTAGCCATAGGGACATCTACGTGTTTGGATAGTGTGTATATCACTTTCAATGATGTAGTAGATAATCAAAGTGGGGATTGTGCTATCGAGGGTACGATCACCCGAACCTGGTCTGCTTTTAATGATTGCGGTGATACAGTGACATGTGTTCAGCTCATTCAGGTGATCGATACCGTTGGACCGGTATTGGTTTGTCCTGATGATATTACCATTGAGTGTGATGAGAGCACCGATCCTTCCAATACAGGTGAAGCCATTGCGGTTGATAACTGCGATCCTTCCCCGGTAGTCACTTATATCGACGTCCCCGTTGCCGGAGATTGTCCACAGGAATATACCATAGACCGTATCTGGTTTGGTATGGATGCTTGCGGAAACAACAACTTCGCCTTGTGTCGTCAGCGGATTACGATTGTGGATGATACTCCTCCGACCATCGTGTGTCCGGCGGATCTGACCCTTGAGTGTTCCGATCCGGTTCCTACGGCAAATCCATCTGCCACTGATAATTGTAGTACAGCCCTAACCTCCACCTTTACTGATGTATTGTGTGAAAACCCGATTATGGGATTCACGGGGCTTTACGATATAGCCAATTGGGACACGATCGCCTTAAATGGCGGAGAAGTGATACCAATGGGCGATATGCAAGTCATGCTTGAAGGCCCCGATGGTACAATTCCATGTCCCAATGGTGCATCAGTCTTATTCCAGATTGTCATCCCAAGCACCGGTCAGTTGGTCTTTGACTGGGATTATACCTCATTTGACGTGGATGGAACATTTTTTGACCCATTCGGCTATAACTTAAACGGAACCTTCTTCCAGCTGACCGCGGATGATGGGCCACTGATGCAGTCCGGTACTACAACAGTTCAGGTCACGGCAGGTGATGTGTTTGCTTTTGAACAGCGTTCGGTCGACTGTATCCTTGGTGAAGGAGCTTCTACCGTAGTGGAATTCTTTGCCTGTGTGGAGCAGATGGACCCTGTGTGTAGCCAATTGATCATTCGTCAGCACACTGTGGCTGATGAATGCGGAAATGAATCCAATTGCATACAGACCATTTATATTATAGACACCACTGCTCCGGGGATCGCTTGTCCTGCTAACATAACTATTGAGTGTACAGAGAGCACTTTGCCTGCTAACACAGGTCTTGCTACTGCCACTGACAATTGCGATACCGATATTACCATAACCTATAGCGATACCAGCCTGCCATCTATGGTGTGCCCGCAGGAGTATGTGATCTCCAGGGTTTGGACGGCAACGGATAATTGCGGAAACAGCACTACCTGTGCACAGGTGATTACTGTGGATGACAGCACACCGCCAACGATTACTATATGCCCTGCAAATATCACTGTGGAATGTGATGCCAGTACAGATCCAGCGGATACAGGTGGATTTGCGAGTGCAACAGATAATTGCGATACGGCCCCAACGATCACCTATAATGACTCCATCACCCCTTCAACGGTGTGTCCACAGGAATATACCATCACCCGTACCTGGATTGCGACAGATGACTGCGGAAACAGCAGCACTTGTGCTCAGATTGTGACGGTGGATGACAGTACACCTCCGGTGATCACATGTCCTGCAGCGATCACGATTGAGTGTGATGAGAGCACATTGCCGGCCAACACAGGCTTAGCGACCGCAACAGATAATTGCGATACAGCTCCTGTGGTGACGTATGATGATGCCATTGCACCAGGAGCATGTCCCCAGGAATATACCATCACGCGTACATGGACCGCTACAGATGCCTGTGGCAACACCAGTACATGTGATCAGACTATCGTTGTGGATGATAGCACCCCACCAACGATTACACTTTGTCCTGCTAATGTGACTATCGAATGCGATGAGAGCACAGACCCAACGAATACGGGACTGGCTACAGCAACAGACAACTGTGATACAGCGCCGGTTGTAACCTATGATGATACAATTGCTCCGGGCGCATGTCCTCAGGAATATACCATCACCCGTGTATGGACCGCCACAGACGCATGTGGAAACGGTACCAACTGTACACAGGTAATCACTGTGGATGACAGCACTCCACCATCGATTGTATGTCCGCCTACAATCACTGTGGAGTGCGATGCCAGTACAGATCCAGTCAATACCGGACTTGCTACGGCTACCGACAATTGTGATGCAGCACCAGCTATTACTTATAGCGACAGTGTGGTTCCATCTACTATTTGTCCTCAGGAATATACCATCACGCGTACATGGGAAGCCACAGATGCCTGTGGAAACAGTTCTACCTGTACTCAGGTGATCATTGTGGATGACAGTACACCGCCCTCCATTGTTTGTCCGGTAAATATTACGATCGAGTGTGATGAAAGCACCTTGCCTGACAATACCGGGCTGGCAACAGCTACAGATAATTGCGATACGGCTCCAACGATTACCTATAGTGATTCCTCACTACCAGGTGCATGTCCTCAGGAGTACGTAATCACCCGTGTATGGACCGCTACGGACGCATGTGGAAATGGAACGAACTGTACTCAGGTGATTACGGTGGAAGACACTACACCTCCGGTGATTACTTGTCCTGCGGCAATTACGATTGAGTGTGATGAAAGTACAGATCCGCTGGACACAGGAGTAGCCACAGCTACGGATAATTGTGATACAGAAGCCACGATAACGTATAGCGACAATATTTTACCAGGGGAATGCCCACAGGAATACCTGCTCACCAGGACCTGGGTAGCCACTGACGATTGTGGCAACAGCAGCACCTGCGATCAATTGATTACCGTAGAGGATACAACTCCACCAGTAATTACCTTCTGCCCATCTGATATCACCATCGAGTGTGATGTTGATCCGGTTCCAGATAATACAGGAGGATTTGCATCTGCTACAGATAATTGCGATACCGCTCCTGTGGTAACTTATAGTGATTCTGTTGAGCCCGGTGCTTGTCCTCAGGAGTCAACAATCACCCGTACCTGGACCGCCACAGATGCCTGCGGAAATAGCAGCACATGCGTTCAGGTGGTGACCGTAGATGATTCTACACCTCCTGTAATCGTTTGTCCTACAGACTTAACATTAGAGTGTACAGATCCAATACCGACAGATCTGGCCACGGCTACGGACAATTGCAGTACAAATCTTACAATAACCTATAATGATGTGGCTTGTGATAATCCGGTAATGGGTTTCACGGGTCCTTATGACTTTAGCTTCTGGTCAACGATCATTCCTCCTCAGGGTGGTAGTGTGACGACCATGAGCGACAATGAAGTGATGCTGACCAGTCCTGACATTACCATTGGTTGTCAAGGTCCTGTATCTGTTCAGTTCAGTATTACTATACCAAGCACAGGTCAAATTGTATTTGACTGGAATTACACTACTCAGGATGTGGATGGACCGTCTTTCGATCCATTTGGTTATAATCTGAACGGCAACTTTGTTCAGTTGACCGATGACAATGGACTTGACACACAAAGCGGATCTGTGACCATAGCGGTAACAGCGGGTGATGTGTTCGCATTTGAGCAGCAGTCTACGGATTGCGTGCTTGGTGCGGGTGCAACAACACTTGTTGAGTTCTTTGCCTGTGTGGATCAGATGGAGGAAACCTGTACGTCGCTGATCATCAGAAATCATATCGCTACAGATGAGTGCGGTAATTCTTCAAGTTGCGCTCAAACCATCTACATTATTGATACAACACCACCGGTACTGACTTGCCCTGCAAGTTTGACCATAGAGTGCACGGATTCTACATTGCCGGATAATACCGGTTTGGCAACAGCTACAGATAATTGTGATCTCACTCCTGAAATCACTTATGCCGATGCTATCGTTCCAGGTGCATGTCCTCAGGAGTACACGATCACCCGTACCTGGACGGCAACGGATGCGTGTGATAATGCTACTAACTGTATTCAGATTATTAATGTAGATGACAGTACCGCACCTGAAATCACATGTCCGATTGAGATCAGGGTAGAATGCGATGAAAGCACGGATCCTTCGAATACCGGAGTGGCTACTGCTACTGACAATTGCGATACAGAGCCAACCATCACCTACAGCGATTCTATTGTGCCTGGAAATTGTCCACAGGAATATATTATCACAAGGACCTGGATCGCTTCTGATGATTGCGGCAATAGTAATACATGCGAGCAACTCGTGATTGTCGAGGATACTACACCTCCGACCATTACATCTTGTCCTTCAGATATCACGGTGGAATGTGATGTGGATCTGACAACAGAGATTACCGGTACAGCCAGTGCCACTGACAATTGTGATACTGCCCCGGTAGTGACCTATAGTGATTCGGTTGAACCAGGGGCATGTCCTCAGGAATCTACCATCACGAGAACATGGATTGCAACAGATGCATGTGGAAACAGCAGCACCTGTGAGCAGATCATTGTTATCGATGATTCTACACCTCCGGTGATCACATGCCCTGAGGACATTACGCTGGAATGTACAGACCCTGTGCCTACGGATCTCGCGGTCGCCACGGATAATTGCAGTGAAACTGTGACAGTCACGTATACAGATATAGCATGTGATAATCCGGTTATGGGCTTTATGGGGCCTTATGATTTCAGCTTCTGGACCACCATTATCCCAATTGAAGGAGGTAGTGTGACGACCATGGATGATAATGAAGTCATGCTGGTCAGCCCGGATGACGTCACTTTAACCTGTGACGACGCTGCTGTACAATTCAGCATCGTTATTCCAAGTAATGGCCAGATCGTATTCGACTGGAACTATACTACGAATGATATTGACGGTCCTTCCTACGACCCGTTTGGTTACAATCTCAACGGAAATTTTGTTCAGCTCACCAATGATAACGGAGCGGATACACAGAGTGGCTCAGCCACAGTGACTGTGGTTGCCGGCGACGTATTTGCCTTTGAACAGCAGTCTTCTGATTGTGTGTTGGGAGAAGGTGCCACTACGGTGGTTGAATTCTTTGCCTGCATCGATCAAATGGAGGAAACATGTACCTCATTGATCATCCGTAATCATACCGCTACAGATGAGTGTGGTAATGTGTCCAGTTGTGTTCAGACGATCCTGATCGAAGACACTACAGCACCTGCACTGGTTTGTCCTGGTGATATCACTATTGAATGCGACGAGAGCACACTGCCTGACAATACAGGGTTGGCTACAGCTACAGATAACTGTGATCTGACACCGGATATCACTTATAGTGATTTGTTGATTCCATCACAGATCTGCACACAGACCTATACCATTGAAAGAACCTGGACAGCCACAGATGCATGTGACAACAGCACCGTTTGTGTCCAGATCATTAATGTAGAGGATAGTACCCCTCCGGTGATTACTTGTCCTGAAGATGTCACTATTGAGTGTACCGAGAATACTTTGCCGCTGAGATTATTCGGGACAGATGGCTTTGAGTCTACACTTGTCGAGATTGATTTCGCCACTGGTGGAAGCACCGTAGTGGGAAGTATGGGTACAGGTAATGGCGTAGGCCTTGCTTACAATCCAAATAATAGTACTGCCTATACCCGCGACTTTAATTTCTTGTATACCGTTGACTTAAATACCGCTGCGACTACACTTGTAGGCCCATCCGGTACATTCATTACAGGACTGACATTTGATCCGGGGTACACCACACTTTATAGTGTAAATCAAGGCTCTGGAGATGTGTACACGGTTGATCCAAATACGGGTGCTGCGGTATTGATTGGTAATACCGGAATCAGCACGCCACTTGACGTATCTACACATCCGGATGGAACCGTTTGGGGTGGTGATATCAATGCTAATTTATATACTATCAATACCGCCACTGGGGTTGCAACCCTGGTATGGCCAAATGTTCATCCGGACGGCTTGACCTCTATGGCCTTCCATCCTGTAACGGGTATTTTATATATGGTAACCTTGAGTAACGACAACCTTATTCAAGTTGACGTAACCACGGGTGCATCAACTTTTGTTGGTGGCCCGATCGCCGGTACAGATATCAGAGGTCTTGCTTTTGTCGGAGGGAATACTGGATTTGCTGCCGCAGTTGATAATTGCGATGATGCACCTGCTGTAACCTATACCGATGAAATTGCTGAGGGTGAATGTCCTCAGGAATATACCATTACCCGTACCTGGTCAGCCGCTGACGATTGCGGTAATGTGAGCTCTTGTGTACAGACCATTTTGGTGGATGACAGCACAGCGCCGGTACTTACATGCCCAGAAGATATCACCATTGACTGCAACGACAGCACAGATCCAGATAATACAGGCTTTGCCAGTGCCACAGACAATTGTGACTTTGGCGGTGAAGGAGGTATTCCTGTTGATTACGCTGACATCACCATTGAGGATGGATGTCCTGAAGTGATCCAGCGTACCTGGACGGCTACAGATGCTTGCGGCAACGTGGGTACTTGCGTGCAGTTGATCACCATTGATGATACAACTCCACCTGCAATCATTTGTCCTGAAGATGTCACGGTCGAATGTGCGAGCGATGTACCACCCATTTTGACCGGCGGTGTGACCGTCAGCGATAATTGTGGTTTCGTCACCGTAACACACGATGATGATATTGTTTCGGATTCGACGTGCGCAAACAGGTTTACGATATCGCGTGTCTACCTGGCTACCGACGAATGTGGAAATACAAATACATGCGCTCAGACCATCGTAGTGTTTGACGATACGCCTCCGACAATCACTTGCCCGGCCCCAATCACGGTTTCCTGTGCGAGCCAGGTTCCTGCACCTAACCCAGGTTCAGTGCCGGCATCGGATAATTGTGCTGGAACAGTGGTCGTGACCCACCAGGGAGATGCTATCACCAACCAGACATGTGTCAACAGGTTTACGTTAACCAGAACATATCTGGCCACGGATGTTTGCGGCAATACGGCTACCTGCACTCAGGTGATAACCGTATTTGACGCAACACCGCCAAGTATTACATGTCCTGCCAACATCACTGTAGCCTGTGCGAGTCAGGTTCCTGCTCCTAATCCAGGTTCAGTATCTACGTCTGACAACTGCGGTGGTATTGTGACGGTGACAAACGGAGGTGATGTGATCACCAACCAAACCTGTCCAAACAGATTTACACTGACAAGAACATATATCGCTACCGATGCATGCGGCAATTCTGCTACATGTACCCAAGTGATCACGGTGTTTGACAATACACCTCCGACCATTACTTGTCCTCCTAACATTACTGTAGCCTTCGGCACAAGTACAGTGCCACCGGCAACAGGTAATCCAACTGGATCAGACAACTGTGGTGGTGTCCCAACATTCACCTTCACGGATATGACTGTCGCCGGACCATGCGTTGAAGAATTTACGATCAACCGTACATGGACCGCTACCGATGCCTGCGGAAATACAGCAACCTGTCTTCAGGTGATCTTCGTGGACGGAGATTGCATTGTTGACCTTGCGTTGGATAAGGTGCTGTTTGCTCCTGCCGAAGTGGACGGTGGTGATAACGTATATTTCGATATCACCATTGAAAACCAAGGTGAGGTTACCATTGGCGCGGTTGTAATCACAGATTATATTCCGTTAGGTTTCACCCTTAATGATCCTGACTGGACTCCTGGCATGCAGGGTAGTACAGGTCAGAGTGCATCCATTACGCTTTCAGTGGCCAATGGCGGACTTGACGCGAACGGATTGAATCCTGGAGAAACCGTCACGGTAAGAATAACCTTGCTGGCCAATGAAGACGTCGCTCCATCCTGCTATGTAAACAATGCAGAGATCAGCGCCATCTTTGATCTGCAGGGCAATAACATCACAGATCAGGATATCGATAGTGATGGAGACACGAATGATACCAACGATCCGGAAGGAGAAGATGATATCGATGATGCCATCATCTGCGTACAACCTGAGTTGATCATCACCGGTGACGGTTATGTATGCCCAGGTGAAGAAGTAACCTACTGTGTAACCAACTATAACCCTGATTTCGAATACGAATGGGTAATCAATAACGGCGGTGAAATCATTGCCACCACCGGTGAATGTATCACCGTGCTGTGGCAGGATGAACCAGGTGGTCCATTCCAGATTTCTGTGAATGCTATCGCCTGCGCCGGCTGTAATACGTTTGCATTCCTGAATGTTTATATCCAGGGTGTTGAAACACTTGCATGTAACGATCACGTTCAGATCTCCCTCGATGAAAACTGCCAGGCTGTTATTCTCAGCGGTATGATTCTGGAAGGTGAGGCCGAAGGCAATAACAACTACTTCGTCATCATCACCGATGAAGATGGTAATGTCATTCCAAATGCCACACTGACCTCAGAGCATATCGGTGAGTGCTTTACCGTAATGGTGGCCAATGAGTGCAATGATCAGTCTTGCTGGGGTACCATCTGCGTGGAAGACAAGATTCCACCGGTGATCGAGTGTATGGATGTAACCTTGAGCTGTGGAACAGATCTTGAACCGGTATATGCACCACCAGTGACCGGTACTGCTGTGGAAACAGTCAACTCTGGTTTACCAATCGGTCCAAACGGTGGTTCTGTAACTACGCAACAGATTGTTCTTGACGTACCTGCCAACGCCGTAGTGACGGATGTAGATATTACCATTGATCTCGACCATACCTGGGTTGGAGACCTGACTGTTGAATTGATTAGCCCTGCCGGAACTTCTGTCATGCTGGCAAATCAAATCTGCGGTGCTGTCGATAACTGGGATAATGTAACGTTCGATGATCAGGCGGGCATCTCTGTCCTGGCTGCCTGCAATCCAATACCACCGGCATTGGATGGATCAGTGATTCCTGAAGGTTCATTAGCATCCTACAACGGGCAGTCCGCTGTTGGTGCATGGACACTGCAGATTACAGACAATGTAGGAGGTGACGGAGGTACACTGAATGTGGTAACACTTGATGTGGATTACTTCCTTGCCGCACCAAATGCACCTACAGCAAGTGATGCTTGCGGCGAGGTGACGCTGACCTATACCGAGGTTGAATCCGGTGATGCCTGTGAAGATCTCTTGTTGACCAGGACCTGGACAGCAACGGATGGTAGCGGCAACACGGCGACCTGTGTACAAAACATTACGATTACACCATTGACACTGGACAATGTAGACTTCCCTGAAGCCTACGTTGGCGTATGCGGTGAAAGCACACATCCATCCAATACCGGATGGCCAACCGTCGATGGCACACCTATAACAGATGAAGATGACCTCTGCAATATTTTCGTAGGCTACTGGGATAAGGAACTGACAGAGTGCGGTGGCGGTCGCAAGATCGTTCGTACCTGGACCGTCCTTGACTGGTGCGAAGTGGAATTCGTAGAAGCAGTGCAGGTGATTAAGCTCACAGATAATGTGGGCCCTGAACTGACCTGTCCTGCGGACTTCGAAGTGGGAACAGACTTCTGGTATTGCTACGCTAATGTGAGCGTGCCTAAACCAACAGCTGTTGACAATTGCAGTGAAATCGCTTCTTATGAATTGATTTCTTCCAGCGGAATCGTGGTATCGTTTGGTAACAACTTTGTGATCAACGGTCTCGAACTCGGAACACATACAGTAACCTGGATCGTGAGCGATGAGTGCGGCAATAGCAGCACATGCAGTTTCGACATCACCGTTGTGGATGATGTGGTGCCTGTAGCTAACTGCGATCTCCATACCATCGTAAGCCTGACGAATGATGGTCCTAACGGAATCACTTTGGTACCTGCCTCTGTATTTGATGATGGCAGCTACGACAACTGTGGTCCTGTGACCTTCAGGGCTCGCCGTATGGATAGCTGCATTGACTTTGACTGGACCACCGAAGGTGCTTGCATCGACGATGTACCTGGTGGTATCCCACCGGTGAACAGCCGTGACCGCGGTACCGTACACCGTCCATGTGTACCATTTGCTTGCTGCGACGTAGGTAATGGTCCTGTGATGGTTGAACTCGAGGTAACCGATGCTGCAGGAAATGTGAATTACTGTATGATTGAAGCAGAGGTTCAAGACAAGATCAGCCCGCTGGTGGCTTGTCCTCCGGATATCATCGTAAGCTGCGACTTCTGGTTTAATGTAGAAGAAGGCACCTTTGTGGATGGAGAAGGCAACAATGATGGATCACTCGATGAGGATCCGTTGAGTGCCATCTTTGGAAACATGTTTGATGCTTTCAGATATGACATAAGTGTGAGAGAGGATATTATCATCAATGATCCGGGCAATGAAGAGTACAACCAGCCTTATAACTGGGGTCTTGACGGATGGGCAGATGATAATTGCCAGGTGAATCTCCAGGTACGTGTGCGCGTGATCGATGATTGCAGCGGTGACGATCTGCCAGGTAATGCACCTGATGGAGCTGTTAAACTGATTGAGCGTCGCTTTAGTGCCGTTGATGGTCAGGATGGTAACGCACCGGGTACCTGTACGCAGCGTATCTGGGTAGTGGACTACGATCCATTCTATATCACTGACCAGACATGCAACAACCCGAACCCACAGGATGGTGTGATCTGGCCATGCGATGTATTGCTGACCACATGTCCTGAAGATCTGGGCAATACAGGTGAACCTACAGTATTTGACGATGCCTGCAGCCTGATCGGTGTGACCTATGAAGACCAGCGCTTCGACTTTGTCGATGGTGCCTGCTTCAAGATCCTCCGCGAATGGTCTGTCATCGACTGGTGCCAGTATAATTCACAGACCGGAGAAGGCTTGTGGCACTATACCCAGGTGATCAAGGTTCATGATGAAGACGGTCCTGAGTTTGTAGCACCATGTGAGAATGAAGTGCTCTGCGTAGCGGATGAAGGCGTATCACTGCCGGACAACAACCAGGCCTTCCTTGGTGAAGACAATCCTCTGGCTAGCAGCTGCAGCGTACATCTTGCGCTGTCAAGGACTGTGCACGAGACCTGCAGTGATATTGTGAAGTATGATGTCAAGATTTATCCGTTCAACGGAACAGAATATATCCTGATTAAGCCTACAAGCACAGCTACAGTGGATGAGAACAATGATGCTGTATTAAGTTTTGATACTCGTCAGAGCACGATCCAGTCTATCCGTCTCAATGGCTTGCCATACAACAGCCAGTTCTGCGGTGACTACCACAGAATCCTCTGGAGTGTGGAAGATGGTTGCGGTAACTGGAGCCATTGCGAATACCTGATCCGTCTTGAAGACTGCAAGCAGCCTTCACCGGTATGTATCAACGGTCTGAGCACCGTGGTGATGCCGATCGGCGGTGAAGTCACGGTTTGGGCTAAGGACTTCGATGCGTCAAGCTTTGATGACTGCACACCTTCTGATGAACTGTTGTACAGCTTCAGCGGAGAAGGCTATCAGCCAAGCTTTACCTACAACTGCGACAATGTACCTGCATTCAATGTTGAATTGAGCACAGAGATCTGGGTTGCTGATGGTGGTACGGACGATAACTGCAATGGCATCATAGAGTGGAGTGAGCGGAATAAGGATTACTGCACCACGACCATTGTGATTACGGATAACAATAATGTATGCGATGGTACAGGAAGCATCCTCGCGGGTGAAATTTTCACTGAACATACCGATGCTGTTGGCCAGGTCAATGTGACCTTGTCTTCGCCAGGACACTTCTTCCCGCAGTACGTAACTGCACAGGATGGCAAGTTTGTCTTCGGCTCAGTACCGTATGGTGATGATTACTCCATCGTACCGGAGCGCAATGATGAGCACAAAAACGGAGTAAGTACGCTTGACCTGGTGCGTATTCAGAAGCATTTACTTGGTAAGGAGTTGTTTACTTCACCATACCAGTTCATTGCTGCTGACGCTAATAATACAGAATCACTCAGCGCTATTGACCTTGTGGAAATCAGGAAACTGATCCTCGGTATCTATACCGAGTTCCCGAACAACAAGAGCTGGAGATTTGTAGAGAAGGGCTTCCCGATGAATAACCAGCACCCATGGCCATTCAGCGAAGAGATTCTGTTGCCAGCACTGGCTCAGGATAGCTTGATGCACAATGACTTTGTCGGTGTGAAAATCGGTGATGTCAATAACACGGCGAAAGCAAATGCCAACCAGGTGCTTCCAAGGAACGGACGTCGTATCCTGAATGTAGCACTGGATGCTCCGACTACGGTTGAAGCCGGCGAACTCGTGACCGTTCGACTGGTACTTCCTGAAGTCGTTGAAGGCTTCCAGTGGACACTTGAAACGGATGGATTGTCCTTCGAAAGCGTAAGCAGTGAAACCATGCAACTGACTGAAGGCCATGTCGGATTACTCCCCGATGGAATCATCACGATGAGCTGGAATGCTGAAAACGCAGAAGCACTTTCCGGAAGCCAGGTAGTGACCATGAGTTTTGTCGCTACAACCTCCGGTGAAGTATCACGCATGATCCGCATGAACAGCAAGGTGACTGAAGCTGAAGCTTACACATTAGCGGGCGAAATCCTTGATGTGAAGTTGCGTTCAGATGCACAGACTGCAGAGTTTGCGTTGTATCAGAATGAGCCTAACCCATGGAATGATCAAACCTCTATTGGTTTCGATCTGCCTGCTGATGCGGCTGCAACGTTGACCATATTTGATCCTAGTGGTAAGGTGGTGAAGGTAGTAGAAGGCGAATACAAAGCCGGTTATAATACCATTATCATCTATGAGCGTGAATTGCCAACCAACGGCGTGATGTACTATCGTCTTGAAAGTGGAGAATATGCCGCCAGCAAGAAGATGGTGTTGATCAAATAA
>CAZYHJ010000046.1:0-22043 GCA_964646645.1 uncultured Saprospiraceae bacterium
GTGAAGGTCACCATTGAAGGACAGCAAAGCAATGTAGTACCGACATGGAATTATAACAAACCAGTACTGAACGCATTAATGCCAAACTCAGGCCCTACCATCGGTGGCACATTGGTTACCGCTACAGGAAATAATTTTGGACCGGCGGGTACTATAGCCACGGTGACGGTTGGAGGCATATCCGCAACTGGAGTGACCGTAGTCAACCATACCACTTTGACGTTTGTCACACCTCCCGGTGCAGGGTTAATGCAATCAGTGATCATCACCTTAGCCGGACAGTCTAATGACCCTGGTCCAACCTTTAATTATGAAGCTCCCCAGATCATAAACATATCACCGGTCAATGGACCAACGACCGGAGGAAATACAGTTGTCGTGACCGGAAATAATTTTGGTCCTCCGGGGTCCTCTGTTCAGGTTTCTGTAGACAATGTCCCTGCATTGATGGTAAATTATTTGAGCCATCAGTCCCTGACATTTACGGTGCCTCCGGGCAGTGGACTGATGAATAATGTAGTCGTCACGGTCAACGGTCAACCCAGCAATGTGGTTAATTATGTTTATGATCCGCCAACAGTTGCATTATTGAATCCTAACTCAGGTCCTCACAGTGGTGGTACTGCGGTAACGGTACCAGGAACTAATTTTGGACCACCCATGACACCTATCACGGTTACCATTGATGGAAACGCCGTTCAAAACCTGGTGCATGTGAATCACACCTCCATCACCTTCAATACCCCACCGGGTATGGGAGCGGATATTCCCGTGGTCATCATTGTCGATGGTCAGACGGTTAATCCAGCGCCAACATTTTCATATGATGAACCACTGCCAGAAGGTGTGGGCATAGGAACAACAGCTCCGCACCAAAGTGCGGCATTGGATATTACTTCTTCAACGCGAGGTATATTGATTCCAAGATTGACCACAGCGGAGCGGGAGGCGATTAGCACACCTGCCAATGGACTATTGGTCTATGACAGCACCCTTAATGCCTTTTATTTTTACAATGGCACGGCGTGGAAAAAACTGCTCTTTGAATAATGTCGCGGATTATTTTCTTTCCGCCTTTATAATCTGGCCTGACCAGAGATATTTCCCGGATGTATCCGTGAGCACACCGATGTATGTTCCGGTGGCCATATCAGCCAGGGATATTTTCGTTGTGATCGAGTTTATTTTTTCCGAAAAAAGTTTTGAACCCTGCATGTCATAAAGCGTAAGGAGATACGAGCCGTCAGGGATGTTTTCCAATTGAATGGTAGTTTCGGAAAAAGCAGGATTGGGTGAAATCATGACCAATGACTGGTCAATGGATGTAACTTCTCCCGCACTGCTGGTCACCCCGTTATTCTTATACGTAACCGAGGTCACATTTAAGCCATCACTGGTGCTCACAGCAGCAATAGGTTCTTTGGCGTCATTGGATAAGAAAAGGTGAATGTAAGATGTATCCGTTCCAAAACCAGGCAGTCCAGCCTGAATGACTTGATCCGTGACATCTATCCAACCGAGAAAAGTGTGCACATCAAATCTCACCGTTTGATAGTTTGTTGACTTCTGGCGCAACACATCGTATGTGCCGCCGGGGATCGCCAGGGTGCCATATCCGTCTACGGTACTGAGTTGACTGATATTGATCCGGATGCGGATCGAATCTGCCAAGCCTGTCAGAACACCGAGGCTGTCGACGATCTCACTTGGCAGATCAGCAACTGCAAAAGGAATCGTAAGGTCTGTAGTCGTCTGATAGATATCAAAAAATTGAAGCGGAGCCCGTTGCTGAATAAACGGTGGATTGTATTTAATCACGGCTTCAATCGGAAATCCTCCCGCAGGCACCTGACCATTAAAGCCAAGGACACTGAAGGTGCCGGCATCATTGGTGTAATACGTCTCCGTCACCTGATTGTCCGTAAACAGTGTGGCTCCGGGAAAATTAGCAAAGCCTGCGCCTTCACTGGCGTTTCTGTACACCTCCTCCTGGGTATTGGTTCCATCCAGTTGCGAGAAATCCCACGTTTGTGGTCCTCCGGGAGGCGTGATGGTCACACCAGCCGGTGGGGTATCATCCGTCACCGTCTTCAGCGTATCTCCGGCGATCGGAAAGGTGGCGTTGGTGATGATGATCTGGGCGTGGAGGGAAGGAATCAGGCAAACGAGAGCCAGGAAGAGTAAGTGTTTTTTCATATCGGAAGATTGTTGCGGTAAAGATAGGAATCTGTGGGGAGAGGAGAAACGCGGTTGGTGAGCTGTAGCCCAAGGATGAGAATAGCAGGTCGAACTATGAGTCGTCAGTCGTCAGTCGTGAGTTCTAATGTTGGTTGATCACAGTCTATTTCATGGACCGCCCGTCGACGAGCTCAGGTACCACCCAGCTCATTACATTTAACTACTGACTACTGACTACTGACTACTGACAACTCACGTCTCACGCATCACGTCTCACGTCTCACGTCTCACGTCTTGCATCTCCCCTATCTTCTGCGACAACAACAAACTCATCACCGCAAACCCTGTAAACAGAAAAAACCCGGTCTGAAGCGATGACTTATTGGTCGTGAGAATGTCAATACTTTTCGTCAGCCCTTCCAGTTGATTCAATTGCTCAGTGAGGATGCCGCTGAAGCCGATGTAGGACATAAAGATCGCCACCACCATCACATCTGCCATCGACCACTTGCCGGTGCGCATAACCATAAAACGCATGAAGCCATTTTGAAGCACAGTAGGGCGGTAGATGCTGATCAGCGAACAAATCAATTTAACTACCGGGAAGAGTACGCTAAACAGCAGCACAAGCAATCCCACCATGAGTACATCCCATTTTTCCTGCTGCAGCATTACTTGCACTACTTCGAGAATGCTCTTGCTTCGATAATACAGCACCTGGTCCTGAAAGTATATATGTTCGCCGAGGAGAGTGAAGGTCATCTCGTCAATGCGTGCGTCAATCTCGATCATGGGCAACATAAGCCCGCAGGCCAGCAGGAGGAAGCAAAGCATGGTAAACCACAGAAATTCGTTTTTGGCCGGAGCAGGCGTGAGAAGTAAAAGCAATGCGGAGACGAACATCAGTACATAGATTGCAATGATATAGGGCCGCGACTGAATTTGTATTGTTTCAAGTTCGGAAGTGAGTCCTGTGATGGTTTGATCGCGGTCGCCATAGCCGTAGCGGGCGAGGATCTGGTCGTGTTCAGTATAATCGATTTTTCCAAAGGTCTTATCTGCGTAATCCGAAAGTTTCTCATTGATGTAGGCTTTCACCTTTTGGCGGTTGCCGGGATCGTTGAGAAATTCAAGGATTTGTTCTGTAAATACCGGTACATCCTTTTTCATTTTTTCAAAAATACCCGTCAGACTGGCGACACCGCCTTGCACCCAACCCAAGAGTGATTTTGATTTTTCTTCGTAGAATCGTTCTTCGAGTTCTGCTATGGTTTTATCCAGGAAGGACTGGACCTTGGCTCTGACTTCTGTTTTTTCTTCGGGGGAGAAATTGAGTTCTTCGATTTTCTTGCTGATGATCCCGGCGATGATGCGTTTCCATTCATCGATGCTGAAGAGGCCGTATTTGATTTTGGAGAGTTCGACGAGATCTTCCTTCAGCGCTTTCCGTTGTTGTTCGAGTGCATAGATTCTGAAGGCGCAGAAAGCGATGGTCAGGAGGATGGAAATCAGGAGCAGGCGGCGAAGGATGATCATGTATAGGGTTCGGGTATGAATAAGGGCTGACAAACCGGGTGGTCAACGTAAGCATAACGCCACCGCGATGCCGACATTGTGTATGCGATGTGATCCTGTTTTGATCATCGGTTTTCTTTGATGATTTTTCTGATCATGCGATCATCGTTTTCCAATATCAACTCAACCACATAAACGCCGCTATCGAGTGCACTTACATCGAGTGTTTGGGTGTTGAAGTATTCAGCCTGGAGGGCACCCATCATGGAATATATCCTAATATGCTTTAGGTCGTTCACACCCGTGATTTCAACCATTCCGGTTGAAGGGTTTGGAAATATAGTGATATCCTGTTTATAAAGTGGGGCAGGTGTGGATACCAGGATTTCGCATGCTTCCATTCCGCCCTCACAGAAATCTACGAGGAAAGATAATGGCTCGTGAAAAATTCCATAAAGCTCAAGTCCTATGCCTTCCAAAATCAGTACCTCACCTATGATCGGCAGATAGGCATGCAATTGGACTCCTGTGGTAAAAAGGGTATTCCTGTTTTTTCCAAAACGCTCCGTTACATCTATACTATCCACAATGCCCATTGGAATGGGGTGCTCAGGCTCAGCGCTTATAAAGTCAAAGAGACAAGGATTGACTGTATCGCCAGTTATCAGAGAATAGTCGAAAATCAAATGCTCCGTCGTATCGCAAAAACCATAGGGATCAATGGGAAGATTATATACTTTCCTATCGGCAATGTCCTCCCGGATGAACGCAATGAGGACTTTGCTTGAGATGACATATGGAACATCAAATTGAAAGCAAGGTGGAAACTGACAAGAATGTTCGCCTTTCAGGGAAAGCTGGTAGACTTTTTTATAGCTCAATGTACCGATGATAGTGTCGCCTTCAAAGGTGATGGCATGTCCCGATACAGCGACCGGGTGATCCGAATCAATGTGGTTTAAATAAATCCAAAACTTTCCTTCTTCTACCATCGGGATATATTGGCTAATAGCCAAATGGGAAACCAATTGAGCGAGCAGAATGAAGGCTATTTTCAAGTGAAGAGCATGCTTCATGCTTATCTCTACGTTTTACCGCTCACAAAGTCGGTTGATTATGATAGAGAAATATGCTTCTCCATCATCACTAAAGATAATATTCTTTTTGCAAAAATTCCATTGTACGAATCGCACGCTCCCGCAACAGGGACAGACGTGTGGTGAGAATAACATTACTTCCTTTTAGTTGATGTATGCGATAGGCCAGGTCCTGGTGCAACGAGGCATCATAGGAGCGAAGCGGAGGATTGCCGGCAGGCCTGTGGATGACATTGGTGCTGTCGAGCATCTGATCAAATACATAGGGATTGAATATGCGGGTCAGCAACGGATCCACGTCTCTTCGTTCGTCGCGCTCATCGTTGATATTCATCATAATGGTATTGACCAGGTTTTGATAGACGATGATGCTGTCAGCGACCTGTTCATTGCGGATGAGCCGCAAGGCGCCGGAATATTTCAATTGGGTGATGGTTCGGTCACTGGGCTGAAATCGTTTGGCTCTGACCATGAGTCTCGCATAATAGTAGAGATCACCTTCATGGCCCCGGATATTTTGCTGAGCAAAAAAGTCCATCAGGGAATCGAGTTGATTTCCTTTTGTTTTCTGATACACCAGGTTGTTATTGATGGATGCGGTATCCATTTTCAGGTCTTCGATGTATGATCTGACGAATTGTTTCTCCCTGTTGTTTTCGATCACATGTTCGAGCTGATACTCTGCGAGAAAGCCACAGAATACAGCCAGGAAAAGCATGAGAAATTCCCAGAAATACGACTTCCAGTTTCGTTTTCCTTCGTGGTGGGCGTGGTGGTGTACTTCCATGGGTGGCGTATCAGGTTCTGGATTTGAATTTGAATCTTTGGGCTCGGTAGTCATTTTACTGTTATTTCTCCCGTAAGTGAAGAATTTCCCTTTTCGGATATAGCATAAGAAGCAAAATTCACATTTTTGAGCTAGTCAGCCAATTATGTTGTATCCCAGTATTTACTTAATGGTGTTCTTATACACCACACCATCCTTCATAATAAGCACGAAGTTCTTGTCAGGATCTGCTACGAGCTGGATGTTATCGAGCGGATTACCATCTACCAGAATGAGATCGGCATAAGCTCCTTCTTCAATCACTCCCAGTTTAAAAGGATATGGGTTTCGCGGACCACTCAGCGCGAGGAGTTCGGCATTGTCGGCGGTGGCCATCTTCAGCACTTCAAACGGAGTGTACCAGCGAACCAGTTTGGCCAGCTGAGCGCCTTGCCGGGCCGCCAGATTGGGATCAAAAAGACAATCGGTACCAAAAGCAGTCTTGATCTTATATTTTTTTGCAAGCGCATATGCATTATCTGTTCCCTGCACCATTTCCAATTGCTTCATGCGGGCCGCTGAACCTTCAGGAAAAGGAATGGCATCTTCATCATCCAAAAAGGGCTGAAGGCTCCACCATATTCCTTTTTCGGCCATGATCCTGGCCGTTTCTTCATCAGAGAGTTGTCCGTGCTCGATGCATTTTACACCGGCCTTTATCGCAGCCTGTATGGCCATCGGTGTATAGGCATGAACAGTAACATAGGTATTCCAGGCAGCGGCAGCGTCAACAGCTGCTTTGATCTCTGCCTCGGTATATTGATTTACATCCAGCGGATCATAACTGGACGACACGCCGCCTCCTGCCATGACTTTGATGTGCGATGCTCCCTGACGCAACAACTCCCGGGTGCGCATCAATACCTGATCAACTCCATCGGCAATAATCGTAAGCCCTGATCTTTCGAGATACGACAATTGACCCGGCACACGAGGCACATCGGTATACCCTCCAAAATCACCATGCCCGCCGGTTTGCGAAATGGTGGCCCCGCTGGGGAAAATTCGCGGCCCTTTCACGAGCCCTTCATCAATGGCTTTTTTTAAACTGAACGACGGACCACCAACATCCCGCACCGTGGTAAAGCCACGCATCAATTGTTTTTCGGCGGAGACGGCGGCGTACAAATTGAGATAGCCGATTTCACTATTGAGCCCCACGTGCAAAGGGATAGCATCCATCATCGTATGCGCATGGGCGTCTATCAATCCGGGCATTAAAAACTTCCCTTTGCCATCAATGATCGTCGTATTGGCGCTATTATTGACAGGAATAGGAGTGGCTGAAATTTTTGTAATCTGATTGCCTGTGATCAGCACATGCCCCTGCCGGGTCGTGTTTTCCTTGCCATTAAATATCATGACATTATTGATCAGCACGGACTTCTGAGCCGCCGCCGTCCAGCCAAACGTAAACAGTATGCTGAAAAGGAGGAATTGTTTTAAATGCATGATGTTAGTATTGTGGCGTGATGAACCACTTCCGGTTTGAAAGTGTGGGGCACTATTATCTTGCCGTCTTTTACGACCACGGCTTCGGCATAGCGGGCGCTGTCTCCTTCCATGGTGATGATTTCGCCGCCGAAGTAAATGGTATCGGCTGGGGCGGAGGGGTCCTTCTTCGCGGAGGGGTTGCAACTGCCCATGAAAAGGGCAATCGCGAGCAGTGTGCTTTTGAATAAGGTGTTCATATCTTCTTTTTAGAAGATAATGATAGTGAATTTTGAAAAAAGGGAGGGGAAGATTTTAAGGGGAAACGTCTTGCGGCGTTGCGTTGGGGAGAATTAGATGCACCGACCTGTCTAAACGCTCACTGTTTATTATTTGCACTACTGATCATACTCGTACATCCCCAGCCATAATGCAAAGGCGCTGGTATAGGCTGCCCTTTTTTGTCGCTATTGTTGGTTTGTATCATCAATTATAATTGTCGGTTTAGGAATAGTCAGGAAGTAAACAATCACCAGCAAAGTCACTGTAGCAGTTGTTATGAAAGCAACTGTTGCGTTGAATTGGAACCAAATTAGTCCAGCTAGAGTACTTGCCAACATTGTACAAATGCTTTGAAGTCCTGAAAATGTACCGATGGCCGTTGCTGTATCTTTCTTGTCTATGATGATTGAAATCCACGCTTTTGAAACTCCTTCTGTCGCTGAGGCATAAATACCGTATAGGAAAAACAGTCCAAAGAAAAAATATAAATTTGTGTTAATTGCCATGCCAAAATATACCGTTGCGAATAAAGCAAGTCCGAATATAAAAATTGTTTTCAGTCCCACATTGTCGGCAAGAACGCCGATTGGAAATGCAAATAAAGCATAAATTAAATTGTAAAAAATATAGACTCCGATAACCATTGTGTCGTCAAGTCCGGATTGTTTTGCTTGAAGCAAAAGAAAAACATCCGAACTGTTGAACAGTGTAAATATTAAAAGTCCGATTACAACTTTTCTATATGCTGGCGGGCTTACTTTCCAATAATTTAAGAATGAAAAAAATGGCGTTTTTACTTTTGGTTTTTGTTCGTTTACAATTTTGTCCTTGAGGTAAAGCGAAGTTAAAACCGCAAACAGTCCGGGAATAAATGCGATAAAAAAAAGTGTCTTGTAGTTTTGGGGATAGTAATATAAATAAAATAAGGCCAATGATGGTCCAATAACTGCTCCCAAAGTGTCCATTGAGCGATGAAATCCAAATATTTTTCCTTTTGTCTGCGGAGTTGCTTCGTCTGAAAGAATTGCGTCTCTTGCACCTGTCCGAATGCCTTTGCCGAAACGGTCAATTGTCCGTGCAAAAAATATCCAAAGCGGATAAATAAAAACCGCCATCATTGGTTTAGAAATGGTGCTGAATGCATAACCAATTTGCACAAATAGAACTCGTCTGCCCGATGTGTCCGAAAGTTTTCCAAAATAGCCTTTGCTCAATCCTGCGGTCGCCTCGGCAACTCCTTCAAGTATTCCGATAAGTAAAATTGAAAAACCAATTGTCTTTAAGTAAATCGGCATGATTGGATAGAGCATTTCGCTTGCCGTGTCTGTAAGCAAACTAACTACTGATAAAATCCAAACCGTCCTTGTAATATATTTCAAACTTGTCTCTCGTTTTTCGTTGCGCTTAATGTTTGCCGGGTTGTATTTAAGGGTTGCCTATAACGTTCCCACACCTTGCGCTCATTGCCGATTGGGTAGCAGAAACTGTCAACCAAGATAAAATATTTTGCGTACATAAAAGTTTCATTTTTAGAACGTCACCGGCAATGTCGCAAGATGTGTGTTATAGGGCGTTTTTATTTCTGCCGTTGCTTTGTCGGTCATGTTGTTTCATTGATTTCTGAGATTGTCAATTCTTGAGAACCATTTTTCCAAATACTATTTCCAAGGTCAATCAATTTTTGTTTATCACTGTCGATTACCCTTGCGAAGATGTTGCAAGCGTCTAACCCTTTACCGTCACCATAATATATTCCAAAACAGTTTGCTGTCTTTGTTCTAGTGGGTTTTGTCGGGCCAAATACCACTTCGCCTGGTTCGGTGAATACAGATGCGTTTTCTTGAATAATGTCAAGTGGCGGTACATTGTCTATCCAAATTTCTTGTCCTGAAACCCGTGCGTGGTGAAACGTCCTTGTAAATGGTAATATGTCAATAAAAGCTTTTGAAGTCACTGGTGCATAGTCAAGGTAAAATTCGAATCTTATTTCTTGGTTGTCCGATGTTGTTATTTTAAATCCAGTCATACTTTTTATATTCTTATTGTCAATTTGTGTCGTTTTTAAAATGCCCTATAACGCTTGTATTGTCACCACCAAATTTATAAAACCCCTCCTGATTATCAGGGATTATCCATTCCGTTTTCCCATATGTTCATTGGGGCAAGCTAAACGCTCGAGCTCAGCGAAAGCGAAGTAGGGCAAAGGGGGTCAAACGGAGCAGGAGTCAAGTGAACTTGTATAGAATTTACTACTCAGTCCATTACTCAAGCATTAGCCTCGCCACCACCGGCAAATGATCCGATGGCAAACGCCCATCCAAGGTGCCAGAGCGAATGGCATGCCTGAGCACCTTGTAATAGCCATTAAGAAATACAATGTCAATCCGATAGTCACCTCCGTCAGGAAGGATAACGGCCCCTGATAAGGATATTGACGGTCCGTAATGTGGGGTCAAACCTGAATATAAAGCATCTTACAGCAATGCGTCTCCGGCACGCCTGTCCAGGAAAATCAGAGGCCTTAACTACAGATTTTATAAAACGGATAGGAGATTGATCCCACCCGATACCTCGATCCACTGCCCGTTGATCCAACGCGCTTCTTCCGAACATACAAAGGCGACCACACTGCCAACATCTTCCGCCACACCCACGCGGCCCAGTGGAGATAAGCCGGAGAGATAGGATTTGACATTGGGGTTGTTTCGGATGATAGCCCCATTAAAGTCTTTTTCGATGGGACCTGGCGCAATGATATTGGAACGTATGCCCCTGGCGCCGTTTTCCTTTGCCACATATTTGTTGAAGACTTCAAGCCCTGCCTTGAGCGAAGAGTATACCGCATAGCCCGGCACACAAAACCGGGTAGTTCCGGACGAAATGAATACCACACTGCCGTGATCATTCATCATCGGAACAAGAAGTTTTCATCATCAGGACAGTTCATCAATGGTGGCTTTGAGTCGTTTCAGGTGCTTGCCATACGCATAGTTGAACATCGCCCTGGCCGCTAAATAACAAAGCGGCACCAACATCAGCAAAGTAACCCCCAGGATAGCGAGCATTTCAGGAGTAAAAAGAAAATCCTCTACCGGCTTACCCGAGCCCATGACGCTGCCAATCATAAAGCCACCTGCACAGGCGAAAGGGTACAGGAACAGACCAAGTTTTCGCTGCATATACCACCACCGCTGGAAACTGTCATATTGCGAAGTGAGTTCTTCTTTCAGGCTATTGGAAGGTTTAATCGTCGCCGGTATTTTGCGATAAAGTTTTATGGTGTCGATCATCAGCGTGATGTTGAAGAGGATCAGTATGCCCAGCGTCACATAGGCAGGCCACATGGGCAGTACAAAAAGTAATGCGATATAAAGGAGGGTGATCATGACCGCCCAAACAAGTCCAACCACCAGGTTTTTTCTGAGTGTATGAAGAGGGAGTTTGGATTGAAGCTGATCAAAATGGCCCTCGTCCAGCAATGTATTGAGTGCCTCATCGCTGCCACTGGTACTATGCCATAGCTTTTCTATGTCCATTGCTTGCTTTTTAGAAGAGTTGCCAACTGTTGTTTTGCCCGATGCAGCTTTACGCCTACGGCGTTCGCTGTGATACCAATCATATTTGCTATTTCGCCGTTATTGTATCCGTCCAGATGAAGTGATACTATGGCTCTTTCTGTTTCAGCCAGGGTTCGTATGGCCGCATATAATTGTTCTGTTTCCTCTCCTTTGGGATCCACAAAATATTGATCGGCATACTGTACGGTATCCGTGTATTCTATCCGGTCCGTCTTTTTGTTTATGGTGAAAATGGTATTGAGACAAAGGCGGTACAGCCAGGTACTGAATTTGGCCTCGCCGCGAAAGGCAGCGTACGTTTTCCAGGCCTGCAACAGAATCTCCTGGTACAAGTCCTTTTTGTCTTCTTCTGTTTTGGCGTAGAGGTGTACCAGCTTGTAAATAATACCCTGGTGTGCTTTCACCTGCGCCAGAAATTCTTTCTCGCTCAATTACCTGTTGGTTTTGACAGCCGTAACGGTATACCCTTGTTTTCTTAAAAGCTCCACCAGTCCATGTTCTCCTGTTAAATGTAATGCGCCCACGGCGATAAAGGCTGGTTGTTCTTTCATGATTTTTGGAAGCTGCTTGATCCAACTGATATTGCGATCATCCAGCAGCACTTTTATTTCTTCAGGTTTGTAGATATCGTCATACATCAGCTGGTTTAATGTCATCAGATCCTGGGAGACATAGGCGTTGTACATCAGACTCATCTGCTCCTCAATCGTTTTCTCGCTCCCCATCACGCTGTACAGTAACTCTGCCTGGCGATGGAGAGATATATTATGGAAAAGAGCGTTGATCTGTACATCAATCGTTTCCAATCCGATTACTTTCTTGCCGTCCTGTTTGGCCCTTTCCTGGAAATAGCTGTCCAGTTGCACATATCCCTGCGGATTGGGAAAATGTTTTTGTTGTGCGATGGCCATGGCGACCGTCATGACAGACATGGGATTGAGGCCATCCAGCATTTCCAATCCAATACCTGCTTCTTTTGCAAACCATTCCGATGTCATAGCATAGATGCTATCCGGTAGTACCTGTTTAAGCGTAGTACCTGTGAGCGCGGAGGCTTCCATCATTTTCAACTGTAACGAGGAGTCAATCACCAATTCTCCTACGACTGTTTTTGTGCCTGCATAACTTTCCTTTACAGCCGGCATCGTGTCTATAAAGGCATTGGTGAGTAAGTGAAGTGTACCAAAAAGGTAAGACGGTTCCTTGAGATCTTTTCCGGTGACTTTCCATAGCAGGGATGAATGATGATCCTGCTGTTGGCCGGAGATGTGTTGGATGAATAGCAAAGAGATAAAAATCCCAAAAATGAACTTTTTCATGAGGTCTTGATGAATTAGATGATTAAATGGTTTTTGTAAAGACGAGGTAAAGAAAACCGGCCAGACTTAAGCCCGCATGGACATATAGCCAAACCTTTTGGTAGCTGGGCCGGTCTTTGAATTTTACCGTTGGATCAAAGGGGTCAAAAACCAAAGCCACCCCTAGATTGATGACGGCCCATTCCAGTTCCCCGATAGCTGCTTGATAGGCTACCAGGATAAGAAAAAGGAAATAAGCCATCCGCTGAATGGCGTTTTCCTTCAAGGGTACGGAGGAAGTTGTCTGCTTCATGATTGTGCTTTTCCTTATCAGTGGCACAAGCACATAAAATATTACAGGGGGGGTGAAATTTTTTTTTCAGCAGTGAAAGACGGATTGGGCATTTAATGCAGGACCGGGTGATGAAATTCGATTTTACCCTTTTTGACATGATCGTTTTTCCTGAGTGGAATAGCTAATAAATATCTTCAACGTGAGTATAAAACCGGCCTTGACCATCTGTTCTTGAGGGGTGCTTCGAAAGACGCCCCTTGCCGCAGGGTTATTTTAAAAATTGAATAAGGAAAGAAGCAATGGGGATTACCGATCACTGATCAAGGATAGTTTTACTTCTGCCACCACCGGCAAATGATCCGAGGGCAAACGCCCATCCCAAGAGTCGGATAGTATCGCGTGACTTAATACACTCACCTGCGTCGAAGTGAAAATAAAATCAATCCTGTTGTCCCCCACCCCAGGCAAAGTGAATGTGCCGGAGAACGTACCATTAGGTCCATGATGCGGAGTCTGGCTTGTATAGTAAGCATCTTTCAATACGAGACTTTGATCACCATGTGTAATGGTTTGATAAGCCGCACTGTTTTCTCTTGAATTGAAATCACCCATTAATACCACGGGATGATCACCAGCAATCGTCTTAATCTGTTGAAGAATAAGTTTCGCGCTTTCCTCTCTGGCCTTCTCCCCCATGTGATCAAAGTGGGTATTAAACAGAAAGAAAATTTTCTTCGATTGTCGATCCCGGAATTTTGCCCAGGTCACGATACGCGGAAACGCCGCATCCCATCCTTTGGATCCCGCCACCTCAGGTGTCGGCGACAACCAAAATGTATGGCCATCCAGTTTTTCAAAACGGTCCTTGCGATATAAAATCGCTGAAAATTCCCCATCAGGATCGGGCGCAGTCGTGCCATCATTTCTACAAACCCCTGTCCACACATATTCCGGATGATCAGTTGTGATCTCATCCAGTTGCCTCCGAAATGCCTCCTGCACGCCGATGATGTCAGGTGCATGATATGTGATCATGCTGGCTACCAGCGGCCTTCTGTTGTTCCAATAGTTGATGCCGTCACTCTCCACCGGGAGACGGATGTTGTAGGTCATGACGCGAATGGCGTCTTGCTGTGCCAGCAGGGCAGAATGGCAGAAAAGGCAGAAAAAGCAGATAAGGACGGGGCGGAGCATGTGATTAAAGATAGGGGAATGATCTCGTTGCACGAGGAGCTTTTTGTTACTTTTTTCATCGAAAAAAAAGTAACCAAAAAATCTAGTCGCTCGAAAAACTCACTCGGGTTTCCTATCACTTGTTTTCCGTCCTGGTATGCTGTCACGCCTGTATCAGTTCCACGTTGCCGTTTCTTTTGAGAGTATTCTACCCATGTGTCTTGTCTGCTGCCTGAAACGGCGCAGTCGGAACGTTCGTACAATTTCGAGCGACATGTTGATTACCTGGTCCGAAATGATTATTATTTGATAATGGGGAACAGAAGAGACTTGGAGGAATATCGTTGACTCCTGAATTTGCATATTAAACGCCTAGCCCCAACGGGGCGTTCTTGGTAGCGGTGGGCTTCAGCCCCCATGCGTCAACGAGATCAATTTTACCATCGCCACGTGTGCCATTGAAATCCATCACCCCATCACTCCCTCACTCCCTCACTCCCATCACGCTCCCAATCTTATCCCCCACCCGGATCTCAATCCGATACATTCCGGCAGGCAGATGAGACACATTGTGTTGTGAGGTGTAGGCACTGGTGTATACCCGTTTGTTGTCCAGGGTGTAGATGGACAATTGATCGTATTGTTCTTCCAGTGACTTTATGGAGAAGGAAGATGAGAATGGATTAGGAAAAAGTGAAAAGGTCTGGAGGATATATGGATCGTTAACAGCAGAGGTCATTTCTTTCAGGTCAAAGGAATAAGCTTCGGCCTGGTAAACAAATCCTGAACTCTCAAAATAACTGGTGCCATTGTATAGATACACCACGCCATCAATCACGAATGAAGCCGGAGCCCATCGGGACTTGCCGGGATGCGGAGGCAGGCTGTCCCATGTATTGGTCTCAGGATCATAACGCCACATCTCACCGGTTTCCATCGACAAGTGATCATCTCCGTCTCCACTGAGGACATACCCTTTGCCATCATACGAAAACTGCGTGCCAGCTACCCGACCCTCCCCTGGAATATCAGCCATACGCTGCCATTCTTCCAGTACGGGATCATAGCGGTACAATTCACGGAAGATTCCATTGCCATGTCCAAAAGCAGTGTACACATAGTCGCCCATAGCAAACTGATAAGGATGATGACGCTTGGTATCGGGATAATCAGGTTTCTGCGCCCAGGTATCCGTTGGGATATCATATTCCCACCAATCTGTCAGATTGCCGTCATTATTATTTCCAAGGCCCACGAATATTTTACCCTTGTTGGCCACGAAAGTAGGGTGCAGCCTTGCCGCACACGGACATGAAGACAGCTGTTTCCATTGCATCGAATCTGGGTCAAAAACCCACAGATCCCGAAGCATGGAATCCACACTGGTGCCAAATCCGAAATAAGCCTTGCGGTCCCATACATCCCCAATCCCATACCCACGCCCGAGGCCCGGAAATTCAGCCAGCGTATCCCACACATCCGTCTCAGGATCAAAGCGAAGGAAGGTTTTTACCGGACCCATAAACTCATCATTTCCGGAGACAAGATATCCCTTGTCATCAATCGCAAATCCAAAAGTGTGGTCAGTGAAAAAGTTGGGAGGAGGGGTGGCGGATTTCCATTCCTGGGAAAATCCTGTGCATGCAATGAGCATGAATATGGCAGTGATGGTCGTGGTGTGCATTGAACAAATATAGGGTAGAAGGGATCAAAGAGCGAAGGGATCAAGGGGCGAAGGGATCAAGGGTAGAAGGGGGCAAGATGGAATCCAGTGTGGGTGTCTGTGTGCGTGTGAAAGTGTAAGACCAATTCGATGTGGTACCCCCATTAGGGGGCGAAGGGGGTAAAAGGAGTAATAGGCGAAGGGAGCAAGAGCAAGTTACTATGATAAGGCATTACACTCACGTCTGACGACTGACGATTCACGACTGACGACTCATGGTTCGGCCTGCCTTTCGCATCCTTGGGCTACAGCTCACCAACCGCGCCTGACGCCTGACGCTCACATTGAATTTTCTTAACTTATCGCTCTATAACCCAAATAGCATGGCAGCCAGAAAACCGGTGCTCCTCATCCTATGCCTGCTGGTATCGCTGCATGGCTATACGCAACAGCAATATCTTGACAGCCTGCGAAACCTGTTTCGCACAGAAAAAGATCCCCATAAAAAGATCGATGCATTTTATGAAATCGCGACAGACCGGGCCTTTGATAATCCGGAAGCTGGTATGGCCTATGCGGATTCCATCGAGGACATGGCCAGAAAATCCGGGTATAAGAAAGGCATAGCGATGGCATTCCACCTCAGAGGTTTTGCCCATGAAGATAAAGGCGAGTATGAGCAGGCCATGGATTTATTCCGGCAGGAGCTGGAAATTTTTCTCGAGCTGAAAGATCTCAAAGAACAAGCCACGGCACTCACCAATATTGGCTCTACCTGGAGCAGTTTGGGCAGACTGGATTCGGCAGTGACCTATTATCTCAAGGCCATGACCATCGATGAAATGCGGGGCGATAGTTTTGGCGTATCCTTACATCACAATAATATCGGTTCCATCTATAGTGATGACGGCGTGTTTGACAAAGCCCTTGAACATTTCGAAAAAGCACTGGCTATGCGCCAGGCCATGAAGCTCGAACGAAAATACGCCCAATGCTATTCGTACCTGGCCACGCTCTACGGTCGTATGAAGCAGTTTGATAAAGCAGAGGCCTGCGGCAAAACCGGTATCGAGTACGCCTTGAAATTCAATAATCTTTCACTTGCAGGCATTATCGCCAATACCTTAGGTTCAAATTATAATGATCAGCAGAAATATGTTGAAGCACTTCCCTGGCTGGAGAAAACGGTTGAATATTGGCGACCACTTAAGAATGAAGTTTACGACACGTATGCTTATTACAATCTCGCAGAGGCCTATGCCGGACTTGGCAATGCATCTAAAGCACTGGAGTATGCCGATAAGGGTTTTGAAATTGTCAAGCGACTTAATCTCGACTTTCAATATGAACTGTATTACAAAGTCTATGCACAGATTTATGAAGTGAAGGGCGATCTGCCCAAAGCCTTTGACTGGTATAAGAAGTATGTCGCCGTCGCGGATTCGATTTTCCGGCAGGACAACACCAAAAAAGTTGCGCAAATGGAGGCGCAGTACGAAGTGCAGAAAAAGGAGGCTCAGCTGGCAAAACAACAACTGGAAATTGAAAAGCAATCCGGACAAAAACGAATTATTCTGTTTACCTCCCTGGGTGTATTGCTACTGGTCGGAGCGACGTTCCAATATTTCCGCAATAAGCAGCAACTCAAGCAACGAGAAGCGGAATTACAGGCCAGGTTAAATGAAGCGGAAACAAAACGATTGCAGGAACTAGATACTGTCAAGAGTACATTTTTTGCCAACATCAGTCATGAATTTCGTACGCCGCTCACGCTGATCATGAGTCCGGTCGAACAAATGATGGAAGGAACGCTGAAAGGCGATGTACAGAAATATTACCGGATCATTCATCGCAACGGAAAGCGGTTGCTGCACCTGGTCAATGATCTGCTGGATCTCTCCAAACTGGAAAGCGGAAAATTAAAGTTGCAGGCCGCACCGGGTCGCATGGATGCCTTTACACGCGCCACAGCCGGTGCATTTGAAAGTCTGGCCGCCCGACAACAAGTGGATCTCGTCATCGAGTCTTCAACTGAGCATGAAGTACGTTACTTCGATCGTCCCAAACTGGAATCCATGCTTTCCAATCTTATATCAAACGCATTTAAGTTTACAGGCGAAGGCGGGAAAATAAAAGTGAAAGAAGAGCAACAAGGTGCGCATACCATATTTACAATCACGGATACGGGTATCGGTATGACACAGGAACAAGTTGACCATCTTTTTGATCGCTTTACGCAAACCACGGTTTCTGAAGTTCAGCATGGCAGCGGGATAGGCCTGGCATTGGCCAGGGAACTGGCTCAGTTGCATGGCGGCGATATTCAGGTTAAAAGTCAGGAGGGCGTAGGATCCGTTTTTACACTCACGGTACGCACGGACAAAGACTTTTTCAAAGCAGATGAAATCACTGGCGATGTTATCTCCAATGTTGTTGAGCCCGCACACAATCAATCACCGGTAGTAGCTTCGGAAAGCGCGATCATATCGCAACCAAATATCCACAAAGCACTCCAATCGGGTGATCTGCCCGTGGTGCTTGTTGTGGAGGACAATCCGGATGTCCGTGGATATATCTCGGATATTATCTCCGCATCATATAAAGTAGTGACTGCTGAACATGGACGGTTGGGTTTGGAGAAAGCATTGGATCAATTGCCGGACCTCATCATCACCGACATCATGATGCCTGAAATGGATGGCACTGAACTGTGCAGGCACCTTAAGGAAAATGAAAAGACCAGCCATATTCCGGTAGTGATGCTTACTGCACGTGCGGAGCAGGCGGACAAGCTGGAAGGATTACATATCGGAGCAGATGATTATCTCATCAAGCCCTTCCAGGCGCAGGAGTTGATCGCGAGGGTAAAGAATCTGATAGAACAGCGCCGCAAACTGCAGGCGTATTACCGGAAGACGATATCAGGATTTGCCATGCCTCCCGCGGAGGAGCAAAGCATCGATGCAAAGTTTCTTGGAAAGGTCAGGTCCGCGGTGGAAGAGAATCTCGATGATGAAAACTTCAGCGTGGTGGAGCTGGGAAAAATCGTGGGCATGAGCCGTAGCCAATTGCATCGCAAACTCACCGCACTTACCGGGTTTTCACCTAATGAAGTCATACGGAACATGCGACTCGAATTTGCCCGTCAACTTCTTGAAGCTAAATCTGGCACCGTTTCCGAGGTTGCCTATCGTAGCGGGTTTAGCTCGCCGGCCTATTTCGTCAAATGTTTCCGGGAATATTTCGGCCAAACCCCCGGCGAAATCAGCTGAAATTCAGCACGTTAGATTGATGCTACCAAATTGATATCCTTTGCGACGGTTTTGATACACGTTGGGAAGGCGGTAGGGACATTTTTGCCCCGTGCTTCGACAGGAAGCAGTAACCGAATTCTTAACCAACAAAATCATTGAAAGATGAAAACCGTTTTTTCCAAAACCACATTGCTTTTTCTGGGACTTTTCCTGACCCAAGGACTTTTTGCACAGGCACCCAATCAGGAAACATTTGAAAAATACCTCAAGGAGGTGTATAGTGTATTTGATCGCGGAGGCTTCGAAAGCATACGTCAATACTATGCACCGGAATGCGTAGAGATCGCTCCTGATGGAACTGTGACCCGTGGTCTGTCCGCCATCGAAGCCGGTTACAAGGCTTTTGAACAAATCATGGATGCCCCACCGGTCTTCAGGTACAAACTGACCTCATGGCGGATGGTAACACCCGAACTCGCTTTTCTCACCTGGGACACCGATGATGAAATACGTGTCATGGGACAAGTCATCAAGGGCCAGCACACGTGTTCAGGACTAGTGCGCAAATCAGATAAAACCTGGTTGATTGAGTTTTCTCAACTCACCCCAAAAACACCAATGCCGTTGCTTTCTGAGGATGAGAAAAAAACCGTAGAAGCGCTCGTCGCCAAAGCCAATGGCTGTTTTGAAACACTCGATGCTAAAGGATTTGCTTCGCTGTTTACTGATAACGCAGATTTCATCACTCCTTTTGGTCTCAGGCTCACCGGAAAGAAGGCCATTGAGCAGGCCCATGCAGAACTGTTTGCGTCTCCTTTTGGCGAGTTTTTTAAGAACAATAAATCTGCAGTAAAGGATGCCACCTTCAGGATGATGGACTCTACACATGCATTATACTCCTGGACTGATGTAACCCCCTACAATGAAAATGGCGAGATGAAAGAAGATAAATCCTCCATTCTGTTGGTGTTGAACAAGGCAAGTGGTGAATGGTTGGCTGAAGCCTGCCAGATCACACCGGTACAACCTATGCCTTCAATGGCAGCAGGTCAATAATCCTGCAGCAAGATTTCATCCAATTCAAAACGAAGGATTATGAAGCGATTTTTAAAATGGACAGGCATCATTCTGTTGAGCCTGATCGTGGTTCTGCTGCTGGCCTCCTGGGTCTTGTCGAGAAGCTTTCTGAAGGAGTTTGAAAAGGTCTACGAAATAGATGTAGCATCAATCAATATCCCTTCCGATTCCGCGAGCCTGGAGCGTGGCCGTCAGTTGTCAGTATCATGCAGAGATTGTCATGATGTCGATCTTGCTGGAAAAGTATTTTTTGATGATCCGACCATTGGAGTTCTTCCATCATCCAATCTGACAAGAGCGAAGGGAAGCGAAACGGAGGGTTATTCGGATCTCGATTTTGTACGCGCATTGCGGCATGGGTTGAATAAGCAAGGAAATGCACTGATGGTGATGCCTTCCAATTCGTATACCCATCTCAGCGATGAGGACCTGGGTTGTCTCATTGCGTATGTGAAGAGCCTGCCGGCGATTGAAAGGACTTTTTCGCCCCGGAGGTTTAATTATACCGCGAAGGTGATGGCAGGTGCCGGATTATTTGGAGAGTTATTTCCATACAATGAAATCGATCATACCAAGGCAAGAAAGGTCATTGCACCACCCATGGCTGATACGCCTGAATATGGTCACTATGTGGCTAAGATCGGAGGATGTTTTGCTTGTCATGGACCAGACCTTGGGGGTGGAGTTTCACCGGATCCGGTTTCACCGCCGGTTCCAAACATTTCAAAAAGTGGTAATCCCGGAAAATGGTCAAAGGAACAGTTTAAACAGACTTTTCGCAGCGGGCTGACCCCTGAGGGTAAAAACCTGGATGGCAAGTTTATGCCCTTTGCGGGGATCAGCGCTTTGAATGATGTAGAGATTGAAGCGTTGTACACCTACATTCAATCCTTGCCTGGCGCTGAACCTGAAAAATAAGTGCAATAAAAAGTGCTGAAGACGGATGCCAAATCCTGTCGAAGTCGTCAGTAGCCTGGATGCATCATCCGGGCTACTGATGTTTATTTCAGTACCGCTCCCTCATGACTGATGCCGGCCACATATGATTTCGCTTCCATCTTCTGATCCGTATAAATCTTAAGCATCGCTGCCGCGATATCGGTGGCCTGAAGTTTTTCCTGGCACAAGGCAAAGACGGCAGGTCCCGCACCACTGATCGAGCATCCCAATGCACCCATCTGCATGGCTGTCTGCTGCAGCTGATCGAAATGCGGGATCATGGATTTGCGCTGGGGTTCGATGACAAGGTCAACCATCGAACGACGGATGAGATCGAGGTCGCCATTGTGCATACCGGTGATAAACCCGCCGAGATTGGCTGATTGTCTGACCATGTTCGTGAGCGGAACCTCTGCACGGAGGATCGCTCTTGATGCTGTTGTAGTGATGGTGATATCTGGAAGTAATACCGCCGCGCAAAGTCCGGGAGGCATATAGATGCGGTGATAATCGTAAGATTGTATATCCCGAATCAACACGAGTCCGCCGATCATCGAGGCCACAACATTATCACCGACCATATTGCCGCTCGCGATTATTTCGCCTTTGATGGCAAAGGGAACGAGTTCTCTCTTCTCCAGCGGATTTTTCAGGAGTTCATTGACCAGAACCACGGCGGCAACGGCACTGGATGCACTACTGCCCATCCCGCTGCCGGCGGGTATGTTTTTGCGGATGCGGAGTTCGATGCCGCGACTCTCCTCACCGAGATGCTTTAACAATGCAGTGGCGGCAACGGAAGCAATGTTCTGGGCAGGGTTGGTAGGGATGTTGCGTTTGTGGCCGGTGATTTCCTTGATATGCACTCCCGGCGTATCGACCACACGACCTATGATCTCATCTCCCGGAATATCCAGTGCCAGTCCGAGGATATCAAATCCGCAGGCGAGGTTGGAGAGGGAGGCGGGGGCGATGACTTTTATTGCTGTTGACATGAGAAAGCAAAGAGCATAGAGCAAAGGGCAGAGAGCGAAAGGTAGTGAGTTACGAGTAATGAGCTCATTCGGATGTGGTCCCCCCTTTAGGGGCGGAGGGGGCCAATGTGAGAAGGCAAAGATATTATTTGGTGAGAAAGCCCCCTTCCCCCTTCTTTGTCCGCCGTAGCCTTGGCGAAGGAGGATGCTCCTTTCGCCCCTTGCTCCCTTTGCCCCATTTTCCAACGATTCGCAGAATCGGGAAAAAGTCACATCTTAGCCTTTCAAACAAAACCAACCTTTGTATGCAACGGATTCTCGATTCCTGGTACAGCCCTTCGCTGAACAAAAACATGGAAATCGCCATGTATGGCCACTACGGATTTGCATTACTGCTCATCCCTACCGCCGCGGCCGACTATCTCGAATACGAAAGGTTTTTATTGCTGGATGTGATTGAACC
>CAZYHJ010000047.1:0-10849 GCA_964646645.1 uncultured Saprospiraceae bacterium
CGATTGTACTGCGGATGAATAAATGATTTCTGCCAGTCATCGTCAGTCATGGCCTTCATGATCGTCACCCAACGCAAATGGATTTGTTCGAGGACGATGAGAGAGACGGACGGATGGAGCAAGTAATCCGTTTGCTCCGCCCAAAGCGATTCTTCATACGGCTTGATCACCGGTTGATCTTCAGTCAAAGCGAGTTTGAATCGGATAAACGCATGCATGTGACTATCGGCACAATGGTGCACTACCTGCCGGATCGTCCAACCGCCGGGGCGATACGTTTTTTCCAGTTCTTCATTTGAAAGTCCTTTGACCAGACCACTCAGGAGAGTCGGGAAGTATTCCAAATAATTCATTCCCTCCTGAATGTCTTCGGAAGTCAACGACTGTGGTAGGACAAAACGGCCCACCGGGTATTGAAGGGATTCCAATTGATTTTCCATGCGTTGAATGTACATCCGTTTTGAAAAATCATGCTCCGGAAATCGATGAGTTCCAGCTGTTTATTGGTCGAAAGCCGACATTAGGGGACATTCCCTGGCGGAAAAAAATGAAAATGCTTATATTTCCTCTCGGTTATGAGTATTTCGATCAGTCTGCACCATCCCGAGAAGGACTTTATCGAGGCCTGTATCGCCAAGGAGCGTTGGGCCCAGAAGCAGTTGTATGAAGAAAACTATAGCCTGATGCTCGGCGTGTGTCACCGGTATGCAAGCAACCAGGATGATGCCATGGATATCCTCCACGAGGGTTTTATCAAGATTTTTACCCACCTGCACAAATACCAGCCCGGAACTTCCCTGATCGCCTGGATGCGACGGATCATGATCAATACGGCTATTGATTATTACCGGATGCAAACCCGGCGCCGGACCGATGACCTGGAAACCGCCTATGAAGTGCAATCCGCGGAACCGGATGCTATCAGCCGGCTGACGGTGCAGGAAATTATCCATTGCATACAGCAATTGTCACCCGCTTATCGTTCTGTATTTAACCTTTATGTCGTCGAAGGCTATTCCCACAGGGAAATCGCTGACATGCTCGAGATCACCGAGAGCACCAGCCGATCTAACCTCGTGAAAGCCAGGACCAAACTAAAGGAACTCATGACTTTAAGCAAAGGACACTATGGCCGATAAGGACCGTGATCAAGACTGGCAAAACGAATCGGCGGAAGACCACACTTCCGGCCTGTCGTCCGATCATCCCGGCTTACCCGGCGACGATATCCTGAAACAACACCTGGCAGATTACACCCCGGATGATGCAGTTCATGGCTGGGAAAAACTCAGCGCGTCCCTGGATGCCGCAGATGAAGCTTTTGACCGTACCGTACATAGCAAAATCAGACAGTACCATCCGCCGTACGACCCACATGCATGGTCCCAATTTGCTAAAAGATTTTCCGCACAAAGACATCTCCGCAGCAGAATCATCCTGCTGAAGGTATCAGAGGCTATTGCTGTGATCCTCCTCCTTTTTACAGCCATCCAACTGAAGGACTTAAATACGATCCCTGCCAACGTTGAAATAGCTGGTGCGTCGGACAATAACTCAAAAAATCTTACTACACCTAAAGCCAATGGTTCACTCGCTGAAACAAATATCATCGGTGAACAGACAAATCAGCTTAACCAGGCAAAAGAAAATGCAGTTGCTCTTGCGCAAAGAAATCGTAAAGCAGAATCTCACTCGTCTCAAACTATTTCTGCTCAACCAAATAATGCCCCAACCCTCAGCGATAGACCTAACGCTATCGACGATTCAAGAAGTACAGAAATAGCGTTGGATGAGATCTCCACAATTGAAACCATAGTAGATAACAGTTCGCAATCAACCTATGCAACCATGCCGATGATTGCATCGGCTGAAATATCGAATGCATCGCCTGCACAATCCACTTCCTTTCTTTCCGGAAGCATTCATCCAATAGAAACGCCATCATATGAGGTGGCGATCGCAATGTCCGAACCGGTGTTGATTGCTCCCCGCAGCAAGCGATATCTTGAATTTGGTATGCTCGTACAGGGAGATTATAATCAATTGAAAATGCCCGGCGATAAGGTCAATACCAATGCCAAACAATTTACCTTTCCCCTTCAGGGTCTGACTAGCCCGGGATATGGTGCCGGCCTGACCCTGGCACTCAATTATCCGCGATGGGCCATTGAAACCGGTGCGATCTACAATGCTAAAAACTTCTCTCCCGATCGTGAAGTTGTCGTGGAAGATGCATTTGCCACCAGCAATGTCGAGTTGGAAAAAATGCTGATGCAATTTATTTCCATACCGCTTCAGGCCAGGTATAAATTTGATCCGCATGGCCGCATCAGAACTTATGCCCAGGCAGGATTTGGAATGCATATGATCATGCAGTCCCATGCGGATGTGGATGTGGAATATGATTTCCCTACGCTGGTAGAAGGCGAGGATCCGAATGCTGATCCTGCATTACAGCGCACCATTCGTCAGACTCAGCGCGCCAGTGAGGATCTCCGTGATCAGGCCCCATTTTCGACTAAGAGCCTTGTGTCCGCTAATCTTGGACTGGGGATAGAATATGATCTGTTTGAAGATAAAACCATATTTATTCAATCCCTCTATCAATACCAGATACCCAATCTGAGATTTAAAAATCACGGGGAGAAACACCTTGTCACCTTATCCATTCAGGCTGGGGTGAGAGCTCCCATTTCACGCTAACCCTGACCCATTAAGCGCCATATCCTCTGCCTTATAAATTCGATAAGTAAAGCCAATCCTTAGACCATGGCTTTGATCCCTGCTTTGTGTTCGCCAACAAATTAGCGACCTTTGACTTTGCTAATCAATGCTGTTTAAAATAATGCCGTTTATGAAACGTATACCTTTTGTAGTCACCCTGCTCGTTATTTGCTTTGCAGCGTTCATTCTGCCGCTGACCGGACAAAACCAAATCACGATTGATGATATCTGGACCAACTTCAAATACAGGACCAAGGGCGTACCCGGATTCCGTTTTATGAATGACGGCAAGCACTATACGACGCTCCAGGATAATTACATTCTCAAATACGACCTGACCACAGGAAGCCTGAAGGATACCCTGCTGGACATCAATATGGTCAATCTGCCAGGCGAAGAAAAACGAGTGGAAGATTACACCTTTAGCGATGATGAATCCAAACTATTACTGACCGCGGCCAGTGAAGCGATCTATCGCCACTCCACGAAGGAATGGACGTATATCTATGATATGACCACTCAAAAGGTCACTCCGCTCAACGAGACCGGCAAACAAATGCACGGAACTTTTACCGCGGATGGAAATAAAGTGGCGTACGTGTTGAATAACGATCTCTACTATCTCAACCTCGCATCCGGAAAATCCACCCGTATCACCACCGACGGAAAATGGAATGAAATCATAAACGGTTCCTGCGACTGGGTGTATGAAGAAGAATTTTCCTTTACCAAAGCCTTTGCCTGGTCACCGGACAATCGCTATCTGGCATACTACCGGTTTGATGAAAGCGCCGTGAAAGAGTTTCTCATGACCAATTACAACGGCGAACTCTATCCGGAAAATGTAACTTTTAAGTATCCGAAAGTTGGGATGGAAAATTCAAAAGTGTCCGTGTATATCTACGATACGAATACCGGCAAAAATGTACAAGTGGATCGCAACAGTGACCCTGATGGATATATCCCCCGTATCAAATGGACCAATGACCCGGGTCAGTTGTGCGTCTTCTGGATGAACCGCCATCAGAATCATCTCGAATTGTTGCTGGCGGATGCTACATCAGGGAAAACTTCACTGTTATTGAAGGAAGACAACAAATACTATATCGATATCCATGACAACCTGACTTTTCTCAAAGACAACAAACATTTCGTATGGACGAGTGAGCTGGATGGATTTAATCATATCTACCTCTATGGCATGGATGGAAAATTGGAGAAACAACTGACGTCCGGATCATGGGAAGTCACGTCATTCTATGGCGTGGATGAAAAAAATAAAACTGTGTTTTATCAGGCCGCATCCGCGTCGCCGATGGAACGTGAAATCTTTAGCGTGAAACTCAACGGAGATCACCGCAAACAAATGAGTACGGAAAAGGGAATGAACAATGCGCAGTTTTCCACCACGTTTGATCTCTATGTATTAAATCATTCCACCATCAACACCGCACCTACCTATACCGTATATGATCGCGACGGAAAAGTAGTAAGGGTGCTTGAAGAAAATAAACCCGTGGCTAAACAGCAGTCGGATGCCGGCGTTCAACCAGTTGAGTTTTTCAATTTTACCACAAGCGAAGGCGTCAACCTGAATGGCTACATGATCAAGCCCTATAACTTTGATCCCACCAGAAAGTATCCTGTGTTTATGACACTCTATGGTGGCCCGGGTTCACAGGAAGTATTAGATAGCTGGATGGGGGCTGATTATTGGTGGTACCAGTCTCTTGCACAACAGGGATACATCATCGCTTGCGTGGATAATCGGGGCACCGGTGGACGTGGTGAAGAATTCAAAAAGATGACTTACCTCAACCTGGGGCATTACGAAACCATTGATCAGATCGAAGCGGCCAAGTATCTTGGAAGCCTGCCTTATGCCGATCCTGCCCGCATTGGAATTTTCGGTTGGAGCTACGGAGGTTATATGTCCTCCCTCTGTCTGCTGAAAGGAAATGATGTGTTTAATTCCGCGATTGCCGTGGCGCCTGTCACCAACTGGAAGTGGTATGACACTATCTATACCGAAAGGTACATGCGCGATGAAAAGGAAAATTCAAAAGGATACGAAGAAAATTCACCCATCAACTTTGCTGATCGTCTCACAGGAAATTATCTGCTGGTGCATGGTAGTTCAGATGACAATGTGCACTACCAGCATTCCGCTGAAATGTCAGCAGCACTCATCAAGGCCAACAAGCAGTTTGATACTTATATTTATCCTAACCGCAATCACGGTATCTATGGCGACAATGCCCGCCGGCATTTGTATGTGAAAATGACTGATTTTCTCAACAAAAATCTGAAGCCTGAGAAACCGGTGGTATTTACGAATCAAGCGACAAAGTCATAACTTATCCCTGTGGAAATTCTTAACAGAAAAGCCAGACATGAATACCATATGCTTCAAAAATTTGAAGCAGGACTGGTATTAAAAGGCACCGAGGTCAAATCCCTCCGCCTCGGACAGGCCAACATGAGCGATGCATGGTGCGTATTTGACCATGGCGAACTCTACATCAAGAACCTCCATATCAACGAATACGAACATGCCAGTGCTTTTCAACACGAAGCCAAAGGCACCCGCAAACTCCTGCTCAACAAAACAGAACTCAAAAAACTGGAACGGAGGGTTCAGGAAAAAGGCCTGACCATCGTTCCCTACCGCATCTATTTTTCCGAACGCGGACACGCCAAATGTGAAATCTGGCTCGCCCAGGGTAAAAAGGAATTTGACAAACGCGAATCCATCAAGGAACGGGATATTAAACGGGATATTGACCGCCGATTGGCATAGAGCAGAGGGCATAGAGCAGAGGGTTTTTACCTCCCGTTCAAACGGCGAAAATGATTATTCTTCCATTAGTGCTCTTATGATCTTACGAACGCGAGCGTAGAAACATTCTACGCTCAACTGGTTGTGAAAAGGTAAGATCCATTTTTGCTCAGGTACCCCCTAAAGGGGGCAAAGGGGGTGAAAGGGCAACAATGCATGTCACCATATCTATTACATCCACTATCTTTAGCTACCTATCCAGCCCTCCATGCACCTTCGCAAAGAAGTCAGTGAATTGTTAGCAGCCGGTGTCGTCGACCAGGAGACTGCCGAACGAATAGAACAATACTATCAATCCAAAAGCACGCCGTCACAGAACAAACTCGTGATCATCTTTGGGATCATAGGGGCGCTGCTGGTAGGATTGGGCGTTGTTTTAATTGTGACATACAACTGGCACAACCTATCGCGACTTCAAAAAAATATTGTGGCCTTTCTGCCGATGATCCTTGGCCAATTGGTATGTGGCTATGTGTTGTGGAAGCAGAAGGACAGTATCACCTGGCGGGAAGGGAGTGCCACGTTTCTGATCCTGGCCATCAGCGGATGCCTCAGCCTGATCAACCTGATCTACAATATTGCAGGAAGCATGGAGTCCTTCCTGTTGGTATGGGTATTACTGACATTACCTGTGGCCTATGTCATGCGATCCTCATTTGCTTCGCTGTTTTACATCATTGGAATCACCTGGTACGGCTGTGAAGCCGCGTACTGGGGATATAGTGATAGTGAGGATTATTTGTACTGGGGCTTACTCCTCCTTATACTACCTTTTTATATCATTCGCTGGAAACAGGGAATGGAACGTTATTTTCTGATCGCCCATCATTGGTTGCTTCCGCTATCTGTGATCATATGCCTGGGGACACTGGCTGATGAGCATGAGGAATTTTTATTTGTAGCCTATATGAGCCTGTTTGGTTTCCTATATCTGCTCGGCCACAGCACCTGGCTCGAAAACGAAAAGCTGAGGCATAATGGCTACAAAGTCCTTGGTGCCATTGGTACTGTGACACTTTTACTCATAATGAGTTTTGACGGCTTTTGGCAGGAAATGCGGGAGCGCGAATTGAACACAGGTCAGTGGCCGATGTCTCCAGAGGGTCTTGCCGCCATCGTGCTGACAGCAGGTGCGCTGTTTATGCTGTGGCGCAACAAAGGACAATCGTCCGGATCCCCCCTCAAACCTGCGGAAACGGTGTTCCTGGTTTTTATTGTGATTTTCATTACAGGTTTGTATTCCCCCGTAGCTCCCATCCTGATCAACATGGTGATCCTTATGCTCAGCTTGCTCACCATACGGGAGGGTGTCAAAGCAAACCACTTTGGCATTCTCAACTACGGCCTGCTCATCATCACGCTGCTTATTTTCTGCAGGTTCTTTGACAGTGATATACATGCCATCTTCAAAGGACTGCTTTTCGTTGCCGTGGGGTTTGCTTTTTTTATTGCCAACTATCTTATGGCCAGACAAAAAAAATTGGAAAGGTTAACCAAAGAGGATTGAGCCCATGCTGAAAAAATTTACCATACCGGCTTTTATACTGATGGTGGCCATCCAGGTGATCATTCCGGCACGTATCATTCAGGAGAAAGAAAAGGTGATCCGTGAGGGGCGGGAATTCCGGTTCCGGATCAATTCCGTCCTGCCCTTGATCATGGGACAGAATAACAGTATCCTGCTATACTACGCGGATAATCAATACATCGTGGAAGATGACAGCATGTGGGTTCGCGACGAACCTGTATACGTCACGCTGGCGAATGATGCGGAGGGATTTGCGATCATCAATAATATTTATAAATCCGTTCCGGAATTTGAAGAGGATTATGTGCTCGCGCACATTGACTATGCGGTGCCGGATACCCATGATTACGTTATGATCCGGTTTCCTTTCGACCGATTTTACCTGGATCGGCCAATTGATCCTTCATGGGGATACTACATTCCTCCGGCCGATTCGATCGCACCTGTCACAAGCGTGGCGGTGCGCATCAGCGAGGGGCAAGGGGTCGTGCAAAATGTGTTCGTAGATGGTGTGCCGCTGGCAGAATACCTCACGAAAATGTCGGCAACAAAACCGCAGTAATAAAACGAAGAATGCATTCTCCGATGGTGCAAACTTCTCCATAAGCGCTACCTTGGTGATGCCGCCACTTTTCATGATTTTGATCTAATGGCAATACAGGTATCATGGCATTCCATCCCTTTAAAATCATCACCGGGCGGCCCTGGGAAGGTCCTTATCCGGAAAAAGGAGCCATTGACCGGCGACTTTATAATATCCGTGCCATCTGGAACAATGAGTACGATAATGACAGCGGCATCGAAAAACTGATCCGGCTATTTCTCGCTGTCTCCCAGTTTTTCTTTCCCGGATTGTATATCAAAGAAATCTTCAGCCGTAAACTGATTGCCTACCAGGACATCGCTGTGGACGTCTATGTTTTGTTAAAGCTTTTATATCCGTTCGTCCTCCTCATGTTTGGACTTGAGCAAAACGATTTTCTATTCACCCTGCTCATTTGGCTTTTTTTAGAAACCATATTGTATGTACCTACGCTGGTGTTTGCCTCGGACGTGATCGCGCGACCCAGGTCTTACCGACGATCTATCCTGCTGCTGTTTATCAACTACACTGAAATTATCTTCGATTTTGGGGTGATATACGCTCATGGCGAATACCTCAATACGAAATTTGCTCACTGGTTTGATCCGATTTATTTCAGTTTTATCACTTCGGCCACCATTGGGTACGGAGATTATTATCCTGTCCAGACCATGGGTAAATTTATGGTGAGCTTCCAAACCACACTTTTTATTGTGTTTATCGCTCTATTTCTGAATTTCTATTCCGGAAAAGTGGTGAGCAAAGGTTATTTTGGGCAAGACAAACCATAGTAACCGACTTCCTCTCAAACCTCACGGGAACTACTGGATAAGACCGATATAGTTGCCATCTTTGGGTATGCAAATAGAATTTACATATACCGAAAAGGACTTACTGGATCACCAGTTATTTATCATCAGCCAATCCAAACAAGTGCGGAAACAACGGGCCAAAGGCAAAATGTTTCTGCTCCTGATCTACACGATCATTGGGATTTTTCTCTGGGAACGTAATGGCATGGTGACGGCGGCTGTATTCTTTGTGGTTTGCCTGCCGCTCTATTTCATCTATGCCTACATGGAAAAACGTCAATACGCCAAACACATTAAAAACTATGTCAGCGATTTGGTACAACAGCGAGGCGATCGTAAGACTTCACTAGCCTTGAGCCTCGAGTCCATCGAGATGACAGACGCAGAAACTAATACACTGATTCCACGCACCGATCTGGAATCCATCTATGAAACCTCCACGTTTTACACAATAAGCTTAAAGAATGGGAAATCGCTGCTCATCCCGAAACGAATCTTTACGGATACCACAGATATTCAAGACCTATTGAAAAATATGGCAGAAAAATTTGGTCTGCCGTATGAGGTAAACTTAAACTGGAAGTGGAGTTAATGCATTAAAATTCCGCGTTCCCCGGTGTCCTCGGAAATGGGATCACATCGCGGATATTGGTCATGCCGGTGACAAAGAGAACAAGCCGCTCAAACCCTAACCCAAAACCTGCGTGAGGGCATGTGCCAAATCGACGGGTGTCGAGATACCACTGCATCTCTTCTGCCGGAATATGCATTTCCTCCATGCGTTGCATGAGTACATCGAGTCGTTCCTCACGTTGCGATCCACCGACAATCTCTCCAATCGCCGGGAATAGAATATCCATGGCCGATACGGTACGCCCATCATCATCCACCCGCATATAAAAAGCCTTGATCTCTTTCGGATAATTGGTGAGAATCACCGGCTTTTGAAAATGCTTTTCTACGAGATACCGTTCATGCTCGGATTGGAGATCTGCTCCCCAACCTTCGACCGGGTATTGGAATTTCCCTTTTTTATTGGGTGTGGAATTTTTTAGAATTTCAATCGCTTCACCATAGGTCAGTCGCTCGAACTCATTATCCACCACAAACCTCAGCTTTGAGATCAGATCCATTGGACTGCGTTCTGCTTGCGGCTTTGATTGTTCTTCCTGTTCCTGACGCTCCTTCAAAAATTTGATATCATCCGCGCAGTGTTCCAAGGCATATGAGATCACGTATTTAAGCATGGACTCCGCGAGATCCATATCATCTCTTAAATCAAAGAAGGCTACCTCTGGTTCAATCATCCAGAACTCGGCCAGGTGTCGGGTAGTGTTACTGTTTTCTGCTCTGAATGTAGGACCAAATGTGTATACTCTGCTCAACGCGAGTGCGGCAAGTTCGGCTTCCAATTGTCCTGAAACGGTGAGATTGGTTTCCTTTTGAAAGAAGTCTTTCTTTACATCCACCTTGCCTTCAGGCGTAAAAGGAATGCGTTCGAGCGGAAGCGTAGTCACTCTGAACATTTCACCTGCCCCTTCCGCATCAGAACCCGTGATGATCGGGCTATGGAAATAAAAGAAACCGCGCTCGTGGAAAAAATGATGGATCGCATATGCCAGCGCATGACGCACGCGCATGACCGCGCCAAAAGTATTTGTCCGGATCCGCAGGTGAGCGATTTCACGTAAAAACTCAAGACTATGTTTTTTAGGCTGGAGTGGAAATTTTTCCGGATCCGCATCCCCTATCACTTCGACCAGGCTGGCTTTCAATTCCACATCCTGTCCCTTACCCTGGGATTCGATAAGGGTTCCCTTCGCCATCAGGGCACAACCAGTGGTAATACGTTTCAACAAGGCAGGATCAGTATTCTCATGGTCAACAACCACCTGGATCGTCTGCATGCAGGACCCGTCCGTCACAGCCGCAAACTGGTTATTTCTGAACGTCCGCACCCATCCGTACACGGTCACTTCCTGCCCTATAGGCTTGATTCTCAGTATCTCCTTAATCGATTGTTTCATAAGATTTTGCCTCAAAACGAAGGGCAAAGATAGCAAGCCTGTGCTAGTTTATGGTTGACAATTTCTATGGTAGAGACGCGATTCATCGCGTCTAACCGAGGTTGAAATAGGCAATTGGCAATGGACAATTGGCAATAGGCAATGGGCAATAGACAATTGGCAATAGGCAATAGACAATTGACAATAGGCAATGGGCAATAGACAATTGGCAATGGGCAATAGGCAATGGGCAATGGGCAATTTCTATGGTAGAGACGCGATTTATCGCGTCTAACCGAGGTTGAAATAGGCAATTGGCAATGGACAATTGGCAATTCCCATGGTAGAGACGCGATT
>CAZYHJ010000047.1:10949-15156 GCA_964646645.1 uncultured Saprospiraceae bacterium
CTGACATTTCTCGAAAATAAAGGGCTCTGCATCTGTAACACCGAGTTCAAGCGCCTTCTTCCAATCGGCACATGCGGATTCAATATTACCTAAGGCCTCAAAGGTGCGGCCGCGGAAAAAGTAGGAAGCGCCATGCTCAGGCTGATAGGCTAATGATTGTTCCATATCCGCCTTGGCCTGCGGGAATAGGCCCATGCGGCCATAGCAGAAGCCGCGTTCATAAAACGCATTTGGAAAATCAGGTTTGATGACTATCAATTTGGACAATGTCTCAATGGCCTCATTGAGTTTGCCGGATTCCTTATATGCGATTCCCAGATTGAACAACGCATGTTGATTTTCGGGTTCGGCCTGCAGTATCTTTTTAAAATCTTCTACCGCCGCATCAGCCCGTCCACTGGCACCATAGGCACTGCCCCGAAATTGAAGCGCCAATGCATTATTCGGTTCTTTCATCAGGGCCTCTGTGGCTACATCAATAGCCTGCTGAAATTTATTGGTTTTGAAATACGCCTCTGCCAAACGGATCTTGGCATCGGTATAATCAGGACTGAGTTGAGCACCTTTTTCCATATATGGCATGGCCAGTTCCCAATCGCCTTTATCACGCAGGAGTGACCCATAATTCAGATTGGCTAATCCGGAACCCGGGTTGGTCGCAATGGCATTTTTATAATACGGTTCCCAATCACTATACACCCCTACTCTCCAGATATTTACGCCGGACCAGATAGTCACACACGCTGCAAAGGTGAATGCAGCTGTCTTATTGTACACCAAATTCATTTTATCGATCAAACTCAATATGATCAGCAAAACACCGGTATATGGGAACCATGCACGATGATCAAGGTAATCATACGCTACTCCTGCAAAGGAGGGTTCATACGCCATAGAGGGTAAAAGCGAAGCAAGCCAAATGGCGCCTCCGGTCATGAGTATTTTTGAAGATGGTTTGTATTTGCTGACGAGGAAACCTAATCCCAACAGGATGACCAATCCTCCGAGTGTCCAGAACACATTATACCCGGGCATGACACTAAAACCTAATGGGATAATCATTTTGAAAAGCTCTTCACCCAACGACCGTGTGTTGCTAAAAAACGCGGTGATGGATAAATTACCTGCATCGGCGATAGATGGTGCCCGCAAAGCGTAGTACCCGAAAAATGCAACCGTATTTATGGCCAGCCAGGTCCATTCCTTTCCAGCAGGCATCCTTCCTTTCTCCGCATATAACATGACCGCCGCGACAGGCAATAATGCGACAGCGGATTCTTTTGAAAGCAGCGCTAAAAAGAAAACAGGAATTGATCCCCAGAGAAATTTAACTGCCCCTGATTGCTGATATCTGCGCAATAACAAAAGAAATCCAAGGGCAAATACCATGAGATACAAGTCTCCTCTGGCCGCGATCCATCCGGTGGTATGCGGATTGAGCAGATTGACACTGTATGCCAACGCTCCTGCCCACGCAAGGATGGGCGTGAAATAAGTGCCGAGAAATAGAAAGAGTAACCATACACCCACCAAAAAGACCAGAAGATTGTGCACATGATAGACCGTGGCACTTTCCTGACCGATGGCATAGTCAATCATATACGTGATACTTTGCCATGGGCGATACAATTCGATGCGGGCATCCAAAAACCATGCATCTGTCGTAAACGCTGTCTTTAGATTAAACCCTTCTTTCAAAGCGGGATTCTCGAGGATCATCTTATCATCATCATGCATGACATACCCGAAAAAAGCGGAACGACCGAAAACGATCAGCGGAACGAACAAGAGGAGCGCGAAGTGCCAGTTCTTGAGCTTTGTTGCGGTTTTCTTTGAAGGAGATGGTTTCTGCTTTTTGACAGCCATAGCCGGATTACGTAAGGATCAGTGATAAAATAACCTTGGGAATGGGTGAAACGCAATGACAATGATATGAAGAAAAAAGCGAATATGACAGGAAGGTTTAACGCAACAGTGCCATAACGTCCCTGCACTCCGCTGTTAATTTATCCGCTGCCGCTCCCGTAGGTGCGCCACCGTATCGGAAACCCAGGCTGCGGTCAAATAGCGAGACCACTTTTTGCACACCCTCCTGGTCTAAGGAGGTCTCGGTAAGATACCGTCTGAGGTGTAACTCCTCAAGGTCTCCTGCAGGCATTTTCAACCGGTGCATCAGAAAACGGTGATAGATTTCTGTGAGCTTTTCCACATAGGTGCTATCGGAATAACTACTTCTTGCCTTTTGTAACTCATCCAACTGCCGGACGGCCACCTCATAGGCATGCGCACTCAATCGCTCCGCCTCAGGTATACGGCCTTCCTGTTGCGCCCTTGCCTTTTTAAATAATCCATAACCGGTGCCGGATAGGATGAATGCAAACAGAAGGAGATGCGGAAGGGAAAACCAAAATTGATCCTTAAACCAAACACTGCCTGGTTTCATCAAAGTAAATGATTGATCCACTGTTTGGTCCGCCTCCGTTATCACCGGACGCTTACCAGTACCTTGCCGGACCTCAACCGTCAGACTATCTGACGACATCGTGATATACTTTCCGGATTCAGGATCAAAAAAGATAAAAGGCACGTATACGGTATACGCGCCTGGCGCAGGCGGGATCATTTGGTACAATACCTTTCGCGCATGGATAATGTGACCCTGATCATCCACCATCCGATCCTCTAGAATTTTTGGATCGAATAATTCAAAGGAATCTGATGCTACAGGTAATGGTACATCCCAACGACGCGCGTCGCCATCTCCTTTGATGATCAATTCAAATGAAAAGGCTTCATCCGTAGTGATCGATGGCGTCAATGGTACGATATCAAGCGTATACTTACCAACAGCGCCGCTAAACTGGGATGGCAGAGGAGCGGGCAAAGGAAGGATGGTTATAGTCAGTGGTTCCGAAGCCACCTGCACATCCATAATTCTTCGCATCGTAAATAAACCCTGGTTACCGGGAAACGGAGCATTGACCCCTACATTCATCACCATGGGATCAATGGTATATGTTCCGGATTGATGGGCGTACAAGGCAATTGATTTGACAATGCGGGAAGTAAATGGTACACCGCCAATAAATTCCGTGGTGGCCTCATGACTGAAATCAGAAAAGGGCTGCACGAAAAATTCAGCATAATCATCTTCACTCAGGGTGTTGACGGTCTGAATGTTTTCTCTAAACAGGATTTTATAGGTGAGCATGATTTGTTGCCCCGGATAAAATCGATCTGCTGAGGTTTCCGCGCGAAGGTGTATGGGCTCCCTTGATGCTGTGGCATCACCGCCTTTATTTAATTCACTGGGCTTGACTACCTCGATGGTGATGGATTGGGTAGTGAGTTTTCTTCTACCGGCGACAACGGTGGCAGGATCAAGAATCATCCTTCCTTGTTTTGTGGCCAGGAGACTGTAGGACCACGACTGACTGCTATTGACTACGCCATTGATGATCATCGTACTGGATCCGAGGGAAGGACCTGCCACAATGGTAAAACCCTCAAATGAAGGGGGCCTGAAATCTGTTCCCTTCGCATTTTGTAATTCAAACAGCACATCCACCACCGAATGTTGAGCCACTTTTTTAGAGGAGACCCTGGCGATAAATACGGGATCCTGGGCTTTCAGCAAAGCCGTCAAAAGCACAAGGCCAAACGTCAACAAACGAAATTTAAAACTTCCTCTTTTCACGAGTGGTGACTGGTTTCTGTGTTTCGGTTTTGCCTGATGACCCGGGAGCCTTTGCATAGTTGTCCAGGACTATCACTTCCACCGCTTTGATCGACAAGGTATCCTTTCCTGTTTTATAAGCCGTTTCAGGGATCAGCAGTTTACCTGCTTCAAGACCCATGAGTGTGACCGCATAGGATTGACTTGAGGTCATCTTGCCGTTGGCATACATAAAACTGGACGATGAATTCGGGCCGCTGATCACGGGAAGACCTTTCATATCAGGCATTGTAAAATTGCCATCTCCGTTTTCAATCGTGTAGGTTACTTCAACGGTCTCCCCTACCCTGATGGTATCCGCGCTGACGTCCACCTTGATGGTGGGCTGAGCATCAGCCAGGGTCAGATAAAAAAATGCTGCGATCAGAAATATGGCTTTCATGTGTTTGTATGAATCATTCGACAATACAATGTTTTATACTTAACTCAATATCCTTTTTTGCCCACTGCCCCGTTCGGCCCCTAAATCCC
>CAZYHJ010000047.1:15256-21793 GCA_964646645.1 uncultured Saprospiraceae bacterium
TATTGCTTTCTGCCCTATGCACTATGCCCTATGCTCATTACCAGTCCTTCACCGGCGGGGCTGATTTCGCAGGAGACTTCTTTAATTTTTCCTGCACCCGCTGGTCTTCTCGCTCGATGGCCTTGAGGATCTCTCTTGCCTCGTCATCACTGACTTTTTCATTTGGTTGCTGTTGCTCTTGTTTTTCCTGCTGTTGCTGGTCCTGGTTTTGTTGTTGTTGTTGCTGTTGTTGTTGTTGTTGATCTTTTTGCTGATCCTTTTGCTGATCCTGATTTTGTTGTTGTTGCTGCTGTTGTTGCTGCTGCTGTTGTCTCATGGCCAGCATCAGATTTTTCTTTGTTGCCTCATCGTCGGGGCGCAACTTGAGGGATTCCTTGTAGGCACGGATACTATTCTGATAATCCTGGCTTTGATAATAGGCGTTACCCATATTGTACCACGCATCGGCCTTCAATGAAGGATCAGCAGCGGATGTAATCGATTTTTCATATTGCTGAATAGCTTCCGGCAACCTGTTTTGCTTGTAGATTGAATTGCCGAGATTGTAGTTGACGCTGGGTTGTTCTTTTTCCACCATTGATTTACGATAAGCCGTTTCAGCTTCTGTAAATGCATGCTGATGATAGAGTTCGTCCCCTGACCTTAGCCATGGATAATCCGCTTGTCCATATACAGTTGACAATGACAGGATGCAGCACAAGGCCACACAGCCGATGATGATCAAGCCTTTCATCAGATCAATTCGTATTTAAAATTCAACACGGCTATCGCACATAAAAACAGAATCGCAGGCAGGAGAAAAACCTGGTAATAACTTTTATACTCGGAAAAGGATCGTTCGGCTGTTTGGGTCCGTTCAAGGCCTGACAAGGCAGACGTGATGGCCCCAGTCAAATTCGTTTCCTTAGTCGCATCATAAAATGCCCCTCCACCTTTGCTGGCTAAAGAGGTCATCAATGGGGCGTTGAGGGACGTGATGACTGGTTTACCGGACTCATCTCTTTTGACATCTGACATACCATTATAACTCATGGGTATGGTTGATCCTTCAGTGGTTCCGATACCGATGATATAAGTGGTCCATCCGGCTTCCCGTGCTTCGTTCACGGCCGCTTCGGCATCACTGTCATGATCTTCCCCATCGGTCAGGACAATGATCGCTCCCTTGTGTTCGCTACCATCATCATCTTGTCTGAGCAGTAGTCTTATAGCTTCACCAATGGCTGTGCCTTGTGTACCGGCTTGGTCGGGATTAGCAGCATTGATAAACATCTGGACCGCATGCCGGTCAGTGGTCAAGGGGCTCTGTACATATGCGTTGCCCGCGAAAAGAATTAAACCTACACGGTCCTGCTTAAAGGTTTCAGAAAGATCTACAGCAATCTTTTTTGCCCGGTCAAGCCGGTTGGGGGCCACATCGCCGGCCAGCATACTCGTGGAGATATCCAACAGGAGGTAGATATCTGCAGATTTAGATTCAACCCTGGTAGTCTTTAGCCCTGATTGCGGATTGGCTGCCGCAAAAACAAGCAGCATCAGTGACATCAGACCCAGCCACAACCACCGGGGGCCTGCATATGCCTTATCATTAGATGTTGGAAGAAATGACGTTTCACCCCATTTGGCCCTGTCCCGGCCAAGCAGATACCTTCTGACGAAATACATCGCCAGGAGCAAAGGGACCAGTATCCCTATCCACAAAAACTCAGGATGTTCGAATCTAAACATAACTCACGCTGCAAACGCTGAAATACAGGCCTGACCCTGCCATGTAAAAAGAATGAACTCATGGTCAAAGTGAGCCTTTTACACATTGTTATAACGAAGGAAACAAAAATAAGGATATCGGCTTCAAGAGCGGGGTGCTCACATGGGGAGTTAACAATTGTTTAGAGATTTAGCAATCAGGCAGTCCGCATGTCTGCCCGGTTGGTAAAATAATTGACAATTCTGTCCTTTTGATGAGAGGAGCACCATTTAGCAGCCCTTTGCTCCTGATGAGCATAGCGCTTTGGTTTTCAAACCGCAATACGTATCATAAATTTCCCATATCAACCTATCATTGTCAGCGCACATATTTTGGCCAATCTGACGCTTTCAAAAATATTATATTGCCTCGGCGGCAATTAAAAAATAAAAATATTTTTGTGCCAGACATCTCCTCTTCTTGAGGGATGATCTTATATTTTCTAAAGTAATCAAGCGATTTTAATTTAAAACATCAAATCATCCTTTTTTATGAGCAATCCTAACGTCAAACCTGAGAAATCAGCATCAAGCGGTTCGTTCAGCAGGCTGTTTGCATCCATTCTGATCCCGGTTGCCCTTGTGATCGGTATCCTGGTATTCAAATTCATCCTCGGTAATCCTACAAATTTCGTAGACAACAATCCTGAAGGCCATCCGCTTCCGGGCAATTATCTGGGCATGATGTACAAAGGAGGTCTGATGGTACCGGTCCTGATGGCCAGTATGATCATTGTAATCTCTGTGATCGTTGAGCGCTTCATTTCGCTGAGCGTGGCCAGTGGTAAGGGCGCCATTCCTGTGTTTGTGCGCAAGATCAAAGGTTATCTTGATCGCAACGACATCAATGGGGCCATTAAAGAATGTGATGTTCAGAAAGGCTCCGTAGGGAATGTAATACGTGAAGGCCTGCACAAATACAATGCTATGGCAAACTCTCCCGGTTTAGAAAAAGACCAGAAAGTACTGGCGATCCAGAAGGAGATCGAAGAAGCTACCTCCCTTGAACTTCCGATGCTCGAAAAGAATCTGGTGATTCTGGCTACGTTTGCTTCTGTGGCCACGCTGTTAGGTCTGCTTGGAACAGTACTCGGGATGATCCGGGCGTTTTCAGCGATTGCTACTGCCGGAGCTCCTGACGCCGTGGCGCTGTCTACAGGTATCTCTGAGGCGCTCATCAACACCGCACTTGGTATTGGTACTTCTGCATTTGCTATCATTGCTTACAACGTCTTCACGACCAAGATTGACGGTCTGACCTACGGGATTGACGAGGCTGGATTCAGTATTGCGCAGAACTTTGCCGCGAAACATTAATTCTCCATCTCCCGTTATACTATAAGATATGCCAAAGGTCAAAATACCCAGGAAGAGTACTGCGGTCGACATGACAGCCATGTGCGACGTAGCCTTTCTGCTGCTGACTTTTTTCATTTTGACCACCAAGTTCAAACCTTCGGAAGCAGTGCAGATTGATATTCCTGCTTCTACAGCTCAGATTCCCATTCCCGATAAGGACATCATGATGTTCCAGATCGCTCCGGATGGACGGATCTTTTTTGGACTTGATGATCAGAATACACGTATGAAACTGCTCGAAAGGCTTTCTGCGGATTATCAGTTGTCTCTTTCTGAGGATCAGAAGAAAAACTTTCGGTTGCTCGAAACCTGGGGGATGGATATCCGTTCACTGCCTGAGTTTCTCGAGATGACTCCGGAAAAACGTGCAAGTTTTAACCAGCCCGGTTTGAATATCGATACTACCGGAGGACAGCACCAGGTGGAAGACTTAATCCTCTTTTCCCGTCAGGAGAACAATAATCTCCGGATTGCGATCAAGGGGGACAAGACCACTGAATACAGGCACTTCGACAAGCTCATACAAGCACTGCAAAACAGGAAAGTCAATAAGTTCAACCTGATTACTTCAGCCAAGTCGGCTCAGGAATGATTATCTCCGTTAACTTAAAAAAGAAGTACAATGGCTGAAATGAATACCGCCCCCAGTGGTGGCGGTCATAAAAAAGGGCCCAAAAAAGTCCGATCGAAGAAGATGTCCACGCGTGTGGACCTTACGGCGATGGTGGATCTTGGCTTTCTCCTGATCACCTTCTTTATGTTGGCGACCACCATGAACAAACCAAAAACCATGGAGGTCAACAAGCCTGCTAAGGAGAAAGAAGAAGAAAAAAAGCCAGAGCCGCCCATTAAAATGTCAAAAACGGCCACCATCATGCTCGGTGCGCGAAACAAAGCCTATGTCTATGTTTCGCCGGATGAAATCGATCCCTCTACCCAGATTGAAATGGATAGTGTGGATTACAGCCCTCAGGGCCTTCGAAAATTTATCCAGCGCCGTCAGAAGGAAGTCAAGGAAATGTGGGGCGATCAGGATCAGCTTTTTGTCATGATCAAGCCGCTGCCGGGTTCCAATGTCAAGAACATCGTGGATGTCCTGGATGAAATGACGATCAATGACGTCAAACGATATGCGATCCTCGAGCCCAATGATCCTATTGATTCGTTGATAGCCCTTAACACCGGACAAAGCCGTAAATAGGTTTATGCATTTTTGAGACCATCTGCATCATTACGATAAAGAAAATAAGTAACCATGGAAAATGAAAACTGGCTCAAACGATCGATCGATGATATCGTGTTTGAAGGCCGGAATAAATCATACGGTGCGTTTCAACTGAGACGCCTTTATGATAAGCACATGACCCGGGCCATGATTTCGGGTGCATTGTTTTTCCTCCTGGCCGTCAGTTCACCACAGATCATCCGCCTGATCAAAGGCTGGCTTCCTGAAAAACAGGATGAATTGGTGATGAGAGAGGTCACCCTCGCTGAACCACCACCGATTGATCCAAAGAAACCACCTCCACCACCTCCGCCGGAAGTGAAACCACCTCCGATCAAGGACCAGATCAAATTTGTGCCTCCGGTCGTGAAGAAGGATGAGGAAGTGGAAGAAGAGGAGCCCCCTCCACCAACGATTGAGGAAATCAAGGACAAAGAGATTGCCACCGAAACCAAGAAAGGTGAAGAAGGTGGAATTGACGGATCCCTTGTAGAACCAACAGATCCTGGTCCTGCGGCGATTGCGGAAGAACCTAAGGAAGAAGAGCCCTTTGCTTATGTAGAGCAGATGCCTACGTTCCCTGATGGCAATGAGGCGATGTACAAATACATTTACGACAAAATCAAGTATCCGGCGATCGCCCGTGAAAACGGCATCTCCGGCCAGGTGATCGTGCAGTTTGTGGTCGCCAAAGATGGTGAGATCAAGAATGCACGTGTCGTTCGCGGTATTGGTGGTGGCTGTAATGAAGAGGCCCTCCGTGTCGTGAATGGCATGCCGAAATGGAAGCCTGGAATGCACAACGGAAGAGCTGTGCCTGTAACCTTTACGCTGCCGATCAAGTTCGTGCTGCAATAAAGGATGGAGGCCTCCAGGATCAGGCAGGTCACCATCCTGCTGCTGGGATTGACATATATCGCGATGGGGATTTTCATTTTCCTTCGGAAGGTGGTACCCTATTCTCCCTGGGGAGAGTTGCTATCGCTGTTGTTTGTCGTATACGGGGCCTGGAGATGTTACAGGGCTTTAATGATGAAATAAACAAAAAAAGAATAAATCCATTGGAAGGTCTGATCTCCCGCGCAGGGAATCAGACCTTCTTAGTCAAAGGAAATGACTTTGAAGATCATTAACAGGTTTTAACGGGGACTTAACTACACCCGGAGCCTGTTTGGTGTCTTATATAGGAAAGGATTTACTGATAGCATGAAATATTGGTCTGCATATTACTTTTTCCTGCTCATGGGCCTCACCTTTGGGTGTGTTAAAAAACCGGAGGAGATGGAAGGGCCAACCATTGGCAAACTGACCATCCTCGCCGATGAGAGTATAAAGGATATCGTCATGCAGGAAGAAGAGATCTTCGAACGCGAGTATCCCTATGCGCACCTGGATATCCGTTATACCAATGAATTTGATTTGTTTTCAACACTCCTCGTAGACAGCATTGATGTGATCATATGTACGAGATCGCTTAAGGATGATGAATTGAAATACCTGCAACAGCGCAATTCACTCCCAAAAACCTATCCCTTTGCCACCAGTGCGATTGCGTTTATCCGCAACAAACAAAGTCAGGATACTACATTGACCTATGAGCAATTGTTTACCCTATTCAGGAATGAAGATGCCGGGGTCAACTTTGTGATCGAAAATGTCAAGTCAGGCATCAGCGGTGAGATTTTACGATTACTTAACACCGAAAAATTACCGGCGCACTTCTATGCATTACCCTCCAAGAAAGAAGTGCTGGAATATGTCCAGGCCCATGACAATGCTATAGGCATCATTGATTACAGCGATATCAGTGATACCGATAATTCCTACACTGCACAGGTCCTGGCCTCCATCCATCTGATGGGCATCACGAGACCTGCAGACAGTACACAGTTTGGGTTTGTCAAGCCCTTTCAGTACAACCTCCAGGATTGGAAATATCCCTTTACCCGGGAACTCTATGTCATCAGTAATACCGGTAAAAGTGATCTGGGGGTGGGGTTTGCCTCCTTTATCTGTGGGGAAATCGGTCAAAAAATCATCCTGAAAGCCGGGTTATTGCCCAAATATCAAACCGAACGGCAAATTGAGATCAACCAGACTGCCGATATTAAAGTGGTCGAATGAACACAATACATCCATTTCATGTTGCATTTTTGCACTCTTATTGTCAAAACACCAATAAAATGAAAAAGCTGTTTTTTGCAACG
>CAZYHJ010000048.1:0-2670 GCA_964646645.1 uncultured Saprospiraceae bacterium
CGCTTTTCAAAATCTTCATTGCGTATAGCCAAACTTTCGCATAGGATATGTTCTAATATGAAAATTTTGAGTCCTGCTTTATCCTCTGCCCAGAAGGTTTTCAGGTTTTTTGCATTGTAATTAGAATATTGACTGTCTCAAGGAATTCCTTTACATGAATTAAAAGATATTCAATGGTTTCTCTGTCAAAATCATACATATCCCCATAATCTCCCTTCTGGCGTAAATCAAACAGATCAGAATAGAGTTTCCCCAATTCTATCGGAGTCTTCCCTGTTTTAATGAAGTGCATGTTGAGTTGATTTCGTAATCCGGTATTTTATATACTTCCCTAAGTAGTCACTCATAGGTAGACACCTTCCTTACTGACATGCTTATATAATGGGGTGACGCTCATTTTTGAATTCCAATCCTTTAGGGAATAAACAAAAATTGAAATGGGTTCTTCAATTTCTAATTCAACTTCGTAAAGTTTATGACGTAGCCGCTGCTCGTCCTTGAAGGTCACAATGGACTGGTCCAGAAGTACCAATATGTCCCAATCAGATTCCTTCGTGTCAGTGCCACGAGCCCTGGAGCCAAATAATATAATTTTAGCTCCGGAAACTTCCCCGGAAATGGTATCTCTGATCTTTTGTTTGATCAATTCCTTGTCCATAACCTGTAAATTAGGAGTTTAAAAGGAAGATTGCAACTCGTATTTCCCCTAAACCTCCTTCAATCTTTCCCGCCTGGCGGACGGGATCTCCGCTACGCTGCGACATTTTTGTTTCTTAATTCTTCAATCCCACCCCCGTGTACCCTCCCGGCGTCAACCCCCTCATCTCCTTCTTCACCTCATCCCGCACATCCAACCCATCAATAAACGTATGCAAATGCTCACGGGTGATGGACGCCTTGCCGCGCGTAAGGTCCTTAAGTTTTTCATAGGGATTGGCTACGCCCTCACGGCGAAGAATGGTCTGAATGGCCTCCGCCAGCACGGCCCAATTGGCATCAAGGTCCTGGTGCAGACGAATCTCATTGGCAGCGATCTTGCGCATACCACGACGAATGGAAAGCAGTGATAAATAGGAGTGAGCCACCGGCACACCGATATTCCTCAATACTGTACTGTCCGTCAGGTCACGCTGCAATCGACTGATGGGAAGTTTATCCGCCAGATGACCAAAGATGGCATTGGCATATCCGAGGTTGCCTTCCGCATTTTCAAAGTCGATCGGGTTGACCTTGTGCGGCATGGCACTGGATCCCACTTCATCCGGATTGGCCTTCTGCGTGAGATAGTTCATTGAGATATATGTCCATACATCCCGGCAAAAATCGATGAGTATGGTATTGATTCGCATGGTCCCATGACACATCGCGGCTAGCTGGTCATAATGTTCGATTTGCGTGGTATAGTGATATCGTTCGATGCCCATGTATTGTTTCGTAAAATGATCCGCCCATTCCATCCAGTTGATGTCCGGAAAGGCGGCAACATGCGCATTGAAATTACCTGTAGCGCCGCCAAATTTCACTTTGAGGGCGATACGCTCCAGTTGTTCAATCTGTACATCGAGCCGCTCCACAAATACCATCAGTTCCTTCCCAAGTGTTGTTGGCGATGCGGGTTGCCCGTGCGTATGCGCCAGCATCGGCAGATACTGCGTGTTGACCGCAAACTCCATGATGTCCTGACGGGTCTCCTTCATCTTCGGAATCAGGTGCTGCTGATACGCCTCCCGGATCATCAACGGAAACGCGCTGTTGTTGATATCCTGCGACGTGAGCCCGAAGTGCACCCACTCCTTAAATTCACTCAACCCTAACCCTTCCAGTTTTTCCTTGATGAAGTATTCTATCGCCTTGACATCATGATTAATCTTCGCCTCCGATTTCTTTATTGCCTCCGCATCCTGGTCTGAAAAATCGCTCACGATGGCCCTTAATTTCGCCTTATGCTCTGGCGACAGAGCGGCACCTTCTACGATGCCTGTCTCGATCAGCGCGATAAGGTATTCTACTTCGACATGGCAGCGGTACCGCATCAGCGCCGCTTCCGAAAAGTAGGGCGCCAGGACTGAAGTTTTGTCAGCATACCGGCCATCGATGGGGGAGATATTGTGGAGCATAGATTCTTTCGTATGTAAGTGGCAAAAATAATCATTTCAGGGAGGAAGGGCTGAAGGGTCTCCTTCGCGCGGAAAAGCGCTTCGGCGACTGAAGCATAGGGCATAGAGCATAGAGCAGAATTTACATTGGGATTGTACCGTTTGTCTCCACTCAATGAACCAGCAAGTTCCTTAAGGCAGATCTGTCATGACGTTGAGCGAAGCCGAAACGTCAATGTGGAAAATTAACTTGACAAGCGAAATTAAAAATAGGGGCATGGATAATGTTGGAATTACGGTCGTTGAGCGGAGCCGAAACGACACCAGTTACGGACATAGAAGATTCTTACCTCACGTTAAAACGTCGAAAGTGATCAATCAATCAGAAGTGTCTTTTTTGATCTCGCGTACGCGACGTAGGTTAACCTACGCCAAACATTACTATTTTTTTTGAGATGAGCCTACCTCACGTTAAAACGTCGAAAGAGACATTACCTGCAGAAATGTCTTTTGTGATCCCGCGTACGCGACGTAGGTTAACCTACGCCAAACATTACTATTTTTTTTGAGATGA
>CAZYHJ010000048.1:2770-6867 GCA_964646645.1 uncultured Saprospiraceae bacterium
CGCGTACGCGACGTAGGTTAACCTACGCCAAACATTACTATTTTTTTTGAGATGAGCCTACCTCACGTTAAAACGTCGAAAGAGACATTGCCTGCAGAAGAGTCTCTTTTGATCCCACGTACGCGACGTCCGTATGGACGCCAAACATTACTATTTATTTTGAGATGATCCAACCTCACGTTAAAACGTCGAAAGTGATCAATCAACCAGAAATGTCATTTTTGATCCCGCGTACGCGACGTAGGTTAACCTACGCCAAACTTCCCGTTTTTATTAAATCCTGGAATTCAACTATGAACATGTTCTAATTGGGTACCCCCTTTAGGGGGCGGAGGGGGCCACATCCCCATAAGGCACAGTAATCGTCGTCGTCGTCCCAACCCCAATCTCACTATGCACAGATATCTCTCCTTTCAGATAATTCACCCGCGCGGCCACATTTTCTGTACCCATACCTTTACGCACTTCAGCAGGATCATAGCCCTTGCCGTCATCTTCGACCATGATCTCTATATCCTCTTCGTTGCGAATAAGCTGGATGAGGATCTCCCTGGCATGGGCATGTTTGAGGCAATTGTAGAGCAACTCCTGAACAATGCGATAGATATGCAGGGTGACATTAATAGCAAGGTCATGCAGCGGACCAAAGTGAATGAATTCAATATGCGGGGTATCCTCTGATTCAATACGATTGATAAGGTCACGAATGGCAGGTACGATGCCCATCTTGAGCAAGGCTCCGGGCTGCATGTTGTTAGATATGGTACGCACCTCGCTGCAGGCCGTATCGAGGAGGTTGTAAGCTTTGTTGTATTCTTTCTGCTGGGAGATATCAGGATTTTTGGCTTGTATAGCATCGAAATGCAACTTCACCGTAGATAGTAATCCACCAAGGCTGTCATGCAGGTCACGCGCGATGCGCTCGCGTTCGACTTCCTGACCTTCGAGCATCGAACTGATGGTCTCAATCTTGCGATTGGATTCGAGCTCGCTGATCTTGCGCCGGTTGATCTCCTCGTTTTGCTGCGCGATGATCTGATTAGCATTGAGACGCGATTGATAACTGCGGATGATGATATAAGAACCAATTAGCATAATCACTACGCCTACCAGTAGCGCGTAACTCGTCACGCGTTGCAATCGCGATTTGAGCACGGTGATATTTCGATCCCGGGCCATCTGTTGCAATTCTGTCTCGCGTTCGATGTCCCTGAACTTTAAAAGGGACTGCTCAATATTCGCCTGGCGACTCGCTTCGTTGATGCTGTCGTTGAATTCATTGAAACGCCGCAGCACGCTCAGGGCGGAAACCGGATCATTCATTTTTTCATAACATTCCGCCTGGCGGAGCAACAACTCCCGTCGCACAAAGGCATCGTTGCCCGCGAGCATTAGGCCCTGATTGAAGTAATACTGCGCGAGATGGTATTTTTTCTGATGCATGTTGTACATCCCCACATGCAGGTGTATGGAAGGCAAAAATGATTTGTAGCGTATACTGTCAAACCGCGTGAGATCAAGTTCTAACGAATCAGGTAATCTGCGAAAAAATGGCTTTCGGCCTGTAAGTGCGGTGATCGTCAGGCGGTTGATAGTCGATAATAAAGTGTCCTGAAGCGATAGATTCAGTTTGGAGGCGGCTTCAAAATATTTCGAAGCCTCATTCATTTCATTGCGCGCGATATAGATCTCCCCGATTTGCTGGAGCATCCGCGCGGACAACAAGGTGTCGCTGCTGCGATCGGCATAGGCCTGCACGCGGGCAAACATAGTAATCGCCTCCAGGTAGTATTCATTGCCACTATATAACCGGCCGAGATCGCTGATCGTTTGGTACATGCGGGTGGAATCCCCGGCCTTCTTAAATAACTTTTGGGCTTCGATGTAATTCTTGATCGCCCGGTCGAGATTGTCGATTTCAGACAGATCCCTCTCCGCAATAATAGTATATGCCACGCCCGCCTCTGCGAGTTTTCCCTCCTGTTCGAGTTTGGCCACCAACCTGTAGAGCTCCGCGTTGGTCAGTCGATCACTCACCTGACCCAGCACCGGTGAGATCACGGCAAAGAGTAGCAAAATCGACACGATGCCGAAACGAAAAAAGCAATGGGTGTGAGCATGACGATCCTTCATATCCTATGTGATGGATTGGATATTTTGAAATGAAGGGATGAGGTGATCAAAACAATATTTGGGTCTCAGGTGTGCGTAGGTCATGATCGCGTTTCCAATTCAAATAACGTAATCCATGACGTATTCCTTATGCAATGTTTATGCTTATGCTTTGGTGGTCAACTGGTTTTCAATCGCCACCCGCACGAGACCCGCGGTGTTCCGTACCCCAAGTTTTGTGAGTAAGCTCCTGCGGTGCGATTCAACCGTCTTGAGACTGATAAATAAGGTGTCCGCGATTTCCTGTGTCGTATGTTCTTTGACGATCAGATCAAGGACATCCTTCTCCCGTCTTGAAATCTTCGGCGCCAGCAGCGTAGATTTTTTACCCCCTGCTTTTTGATTGACGAGGCTCTTCATGATGGTCTCCGTCACTTCATCGCTGAAATAGGATTGACCATTGAATACCGTCTCGATGGCGTTGATTAATTGTTTTTTTCCGGTGTTTTTCAAGATATATCCCAGCGCACCATGTTTGAGAATTTCGGTCACAAAACTTTCCTCATTGTGCATGGAGAGGGCGAGTACCTTAACGTCGGGATAATCTTTACTCAGTTTCTGGCACACTTCAATCCCGTTCATGCCCGGCAGATTGATATCCAGCAGGATCACATCCGCGGGAGTCTCTCTGAGTTTTTCAAATACCTCAGGACCGGTATAGCACTTAGAGACGACCTTGATGTTATCCTGGCCCTCAAGGATGGATTCTACTCCTTCCACAAACATATTGTGGTCATCGGCTATCATTACCCTTATCATAACTGCTATTGTTCTGGTGTCCTAAATCTTCCTAAAAATACAAACTAAACGCCGTTAAACCTCCTTACGTTCATTATTGACCACCAGGGTCAGCGGATCGCCGGTCAACCGGGTGACCTTACAGTCTATGCCTGAGACGGATACATCCAGGTAGCGCCTGCGGTAATGGATACGGAAATGGAAACCACTCCAACCTGCGGGCAGGACCGGTTCCAGGTGCAACAGGCCATCCACCACATGCATTCCCGCAAATCCCCGTACCACCGCCATCCAGGATCCGGCCATACTCGTGATGTGCAGTCCATCCTCCGTGTCATTGTTGTAGTCATCCAGATCGAGTCGCGAGGTCCGGAGATACATCTCGTTGGCTTTTTCCGTTTTATGTAACCGCGACGCGAGGATCGCATGCACGCAGGGTGACAATGATGATTCATGCACGGTCATCGGTTCATAAAAATCGAAATGCCTGCGATGTGTCTCTTCATCAAAATGGTCCTCAAAGAAATATAAGCCCTGCAATACATCCGCTTGTTTGATAAAGCATGAGCGAAGGATACGGTCCCAACTCCATTTCTGATTGATCGGCCGTTCAGTGGCTGGCAATTCATCCGCACGCATCAAATCTTTATCCAGAAATCCATCCTGCTGAAGGTATACCCTGCGCTGTTCATCATAGGGCAGGTACATGTTATTGATCCGTGTGGTCCAATCCTCCATTTCAGAAGTTTTGAGCGCCGTCACAGATTGTATCCGTTGCCAATCCGAAGGCCGGTCTTTTTGCATTTGATGAATCTGCTCTATCGTATACTGCATACACCATCGTGCGAGGTAGTTGGTGTACCAGTTGTTGTTGACGTTATTTTCATATTCATTCGGACCGGTGACGCCGAGCATCACCCATGCTTTTTTGTCATGGGAATAATTGACACGCTGTGACCAGAATCGCGCTATGCCGATCATCACTTCGAGGCCACCTTCAGCAAGGTATGTTGTGTCGCCGGTGTACTTGATGTAATCATAGATCGCATACACCATAGCGCCATTGCGATGGATCTCTTCAAAGGTGATCTCCCATTCGTTGTGACACTCTTCTCCATTGATCGTCACCATTGGGTAGAGGGCCGCACCTCCGCTGAATCCCAGTTTCTGTGCATTCTCTATCGCTT
>CAZYHJ010000048.1:6967-19432 GCA_964646645.1 uncultured Saprospiraceae bacterium
TCACCTCATCACCATGCGTTATCTGAATCGCATAGGTTTTACTGACTTTCATCGGTTGGGTAGACAATACACTTGAACCTATTGCATTACCATTATGCATGACATGACAATGCATGAAGGAGCTCACGGTAAAACTTGTCTTTTTGGTCACCGCAGCCACCATGGCATAGTCGGCTTCATTAGCCTCTCCGGAACGGATCCAGAACTGATCACCGTAATTGGAGTCCTTGTTGTGGACATCAAAATCAAGATAAGGTTCCAGGGAGATGTTCCCGTTAAAACCATCGGACTTGATGTGAATTTGAATGGCTCCGACATCGGGACTGGCCATGCTACAAAAGCGTTCGAAGGAAAAATGTAATGTTCCACCCGAGGCAGGTTGGCAAGTAAAGGTTCTTTGCAGTAAACCTGACTCCATATCCAGAACGCGCCTGAAATCGGACACAGGCATTTTATATAAATCAAGCGGTGCGCCATCGATGAGGATACGTACACCGATCCAATTGACGCTGTTGAGTACTTTGGCAAAATATTCCGGATATCCGTTTTTCCACCAGCCGACACGCGTGAGATCGGGATAATAGACACCGGCAAAGTATGATCCGCTCAGGCTTTTTCCGGAATAGTCCTCTTCAAAATTGCCGCGTAATCCGAAACGCCCGTTGCCAAGACTGGTGATGCTCTCACTGACTTCATGATATTCCGGATGAAATCCTTCTTCAATGACTTGCCAGGGATGATGCAGGAGATAATGTTTCATGATAATTTTTCAATGATATAAGAAGGCTGTATGACATCCAATCCGCTGACCACAAGATCAGCCTGTGCTAAAGTATCCGCGTCGCCGAGACCTACGACCTTGCAGCCTGCTGCCACAGCGGCCTGAACACCCTTAGCGGCATCTTCAAAGACCACCACAGATGAAGGGTTCAAATCCAACGCTTTACATGCCTTGGTAAATATTTCCGGATCCGGTTTAGAAGCTTGCGCGTCATTACCATCGAGAATGGCATCAAAACGGTCGCTGATGCCTAATTTGTCAAGCACGCCGCGCGCATTTTTACTCGCTGACCCCAGGGCCAGTTTTAATCCTGCTTTTCGGCTGTCAATCAAAAATGCCAATGCGCCAGGCAATAAATCCCTGGGCGTTATTTCCTGAATAGCTTCGAGGTAAAGTTCATTTTTGCGCGCGGCCCACATTTCTTTTTCTTCCTGTGTCAGGACTATGCCGTATTTATTCAACAAGTAGTCCAGTGATTCCATTCGGCTGGCGCCACGGGTATGGGCATCATCTTCTTCGGAGATTTCGGTGCCGAGTTGGCGCAGAATTTTTCTCCACGATTCAAAATGATGGACAGCCGTATCGACGATCACACCATCGAGATCAAAAACAAAGCCTTTCAGGGCAGATGAAGTATCAGTAGTAGTCACGTGTTTCTGTTCGTTTCGTTTGACGAGTTCCGTCACTTGCGTGTAGAGATTTATGGATTTCAGGTGGCCAAAGATATCACTCAGTTTTTGTCTGGCGATGACGCCCCCATAGGCATCCCGTATATCCCGGATATGATCCGCATATACCTGCACCAATTCATTTGTCCGCGTCGTAGCCATTGCATGGTCATATTGCATCCACAAATGAATATCGCCTATGGCCTTGAGGCGCTCAAATAAAGGAGTAGTCTGATTAGTTCTTATATATCCTTCCAGGAGAAAGGAGTCTGCCGATGTATTCGTACCTGGAGCCTGGTATTCGGCCACGAGTTGAAGAGCCTTCAGTGCGGTCGGCGGATCGGTTTGGTACGTCATCTCCCATGCTTCTTGGTCGAAGAAATGAATACACAATTTAAAGCCAAGGGTCGATTGCAGAAGTGGTTCATGGAGTTGACGCGCGGATTTGAGTCCGGTCTTCCAAAGTCCGTACATGGTGGCCATGTCAAAAGCCTCGTCATTCAGTTGCCGCACCAGGTGCAATACATCTTCATGATGCGAAGCCCTCGCAGCTTCATGGATAAGATCTGGAGTAAGTTGATGTAGAATGGCATTGGTTTCCTTGCCACTTCGCTTGAGGTTCCACATTCGACTCCAGCGGGCTACTATCATGGCCCAGGGAAGAGGGTTTGGATCGGTCTGTAATTTGGAGGACGCCAGATGGAACGCAGTCTGTCTTGATTTTTCCAGCAATAAGAAGGGTTCGATCGAGAGGAGCATGGGCTTCATGCCTTTCACCGCTATATGGTTGTCTTTGGCAGAAATGTCCAATGTAAAAGTCAGCACAGCCTCCTGTAATCTTGGCGCCATGGATTGCTGGCATAGCGCATCAAAGAGTTTGAGGCCAAATTTGAGTTCGGTAACTAATTGGTCACTAAACTGAGGCACCTTGCTCATCAGTCGGTAGAGATACGGTAACGTAGCTTCAAGGATTTGAAAAGCCTCACCCGGAGCCTTATTTTTCAAAAGTTCCTGCGCCTGCTTCAGCAGGGTCGACAGGATATTCCGCACATGCTTGACTTGATTGCGATTGAGTTTGATCTGACCATATTTGTCGATCGGGGTCAGATCCATCAATACGACGTGATAATCCGGTTTGCGAATGAGATGCAGAAAATTGGCCATGATCTCTGCCCTGAAACCGGTGTGGGACCTCGCATAGCCGGTCAGAAACTGGCGAAGATCCGTGATCGGGATTTTCTTCAGGACCTCCTCCAGCATGCCTTTATCCGGCTGATTTTTTTTGCGTTTACGACGTTCGCGGAACAGATGTTCGCGAAGGAGGAACAGCGCGGCCAGGGCATGGCGGCAGACTTTCGCGCGCTTAAATACGGTGCAGTGACATTGGGCCTGGACCAGGCCATCGGATCGCATGGTCATCTCGACATGGTAATCCGGTTGTTTGGAAATGCAGTGGTAATACCCCGGTTCAGGTTCGGTCACGTCAAATTCATTGGTCTCCCGGACCAGGTCCATGGCTTCCGCGATGGTGGCTTTATCAAATTGTGCCTCGAGGTCGATTAAGTTGACGCGCATCAGTTTACTGCCGGGTTAGCTCCGCCGGGAGATTGGATATGGCGATTTCGGCCAATTCTTTTCCGGTTTTCCCCTTGCGGAAGCATAAATTTGCTAAGGTAATGCTGTCTTATGGAAGTAAAAGATGTTTGTTTCGTCCGTCACGCCAAATCCAACTGGGACCCCCCCGGATTGGAGGATTTTGACCGCCCATTGGATGAGCGCGGGCTCCGGGATGCCCCTGTGATGGCCCATAATATGAAGAAACTGGGCCTGATTCCCGATTTTATCCTCACTTCCGGGGCCGTTCGCGCCAAAACGACAGCTATCTTTTTCCAAAAGGAATTTGATCTGGGACCGGAGCAGTTTAAGGTGGATAATTCGATTTATGAAGCCACGACAGAAACGGTCTACCGCGCCATTCGGGAAATCCCGGATGAAGTGAGATTTCTCTATGTTTTTGGGCACAATCCTACCTTTACCTATATCGCCAACAGTATAGCCGGAGTACATATCGATAATGTACCCACTTGCGGCATCGTACACGCCCAGTTTATAAGTCAATCATGGAAAAAATTTGATCCCGCACATGCCGGATTTATCGGATTCCATTATCCAAAGCAGTATTCAAAATGACAGGACGATCAATTTTATTGGGCCTCCTCCTCCTTTCAGTCATAGCATGTCGACAACAGGAAGTCAGTGTAAACTATACGTTAACTGACGAACAACTTTCTCATCTTATGTTTGACGTGCAGTTAGGTGAAGTAGTCGTTTCCGAACAGGACAACCCTGCCAGACGTGATTCAATACGGACACTCTTCTGGCAAAAGATGGCTCTGGTGTATAAGTTGCCGGAGGATCAGCTGATGGCGGAGATAAGGAAACTGGAAGAGGATCCTGAGAAAATGAAAGTGATCATGGATCGCGCGCAGGTATTGTCTGATTCGATCCGTTAATGAACGTGCATGTTTAAAAATGTAAGTCTCCATACCATCTCTTTACTTGGTGGCCTGGTCATCGCTTTGTTGGTCAGTCTTGGCCTCTGGATCGGAGATCAGATGCTTTTTGTGCCGATCTATGGCAAGTATGGGCTCATGATGGTGATCGGCATAGGCTTGTTTGCCTACGTGATGATCCGTTTTATTCTCGACCGGTTTATCTATCGGCGGATCAAACTCATTTATAAAATTATCTCCAAAACCAAAGCCTCATTTCCCAATCGGCAATCCTTTCAACGCCTGGACTCACCGATTCTGGAAGGGGTCGAAAAGGAAGTGCGGCAGTGGGCCGAAGCGCAGCAGAATGAAATCGAAACGATGAAAACGCTGGAGTCCTACCGCAAGCGTTTTATCGGCAATGTGTCACACGAACTCAAGACGCCCATTTTCTCCATCCAGGGATACATCTATACCTTGATTGATGGCGGTTTGTATGACGAACAGGTCAACATGAAATACCTGGAGAAAGCGGCCTCCAACATCGAGCGACTGTTGACCATCGTGCAGGACCTCGAAGAGATCAGCAAACTGGAATCAGAAGATCTTATCCTCGACCTACAGCGTTTTGATATCAAGGCGCTGGTCAAGGAAATTTTCAAAGACCTCGAAGTCAATGCCCAGCCACGCCATATAACGCTGGCCTTTAAGGAAGGGGCAGATAAATCTTTCAACGTCATGGCCGATCGTGAAGGCATCCGTCGCGTCCTCACCAACCTCATTCTCAACTCCATCAAATATGGGATTGAAAATGGCGTGACCAAGGTGAGCTTCTACGTCATGGACAAGCAAATTCTCATCGAAGTATCAGACAACGGTATCGGTATTGAGGAAAAACATTTGAAGCATCTCTTCGACCGCTTTTACCGAGTCGACAAATCCCGCAGCCGTGAATCAGGTGGTTCTGGCCTCGGTCTCTCCATCGTCAAGCACATCATCGAAGCACACAATCAGACCATCAATGTGCGTTCCACCCCCGGAAAAGGATCTACGTTTGGATTTACCCTGGATAAAGCAGCAGATTAGAGAATGTTTGGAAGTTCGAGAATGACGAATAGCGAATAACGATTAACGAATATGGAAGGAGCACCAAGACCGTAATCGCTAATCCTCTTTTCCTTCGTGCTACCTCCTTTCCTCCGTGCGAACCTATTCTTCCGAAGGGAATTTTATTAGGAAGTGGATTCTCACGAAGGACTCTGAGGCAACACGGAGGAACACGAAGGCTGTAGTTGCTAATCCTCCTTCCCTTCGTGCTACCTCCTTTCCTCCGTGCGAACCCTATCTGCCGAAGGGAATTTTATTAGGAAGTGGTTTCTCACGAAGGACTCTGAGGCAACACGGAGGAACACGAAAGCTATTAAGAATTAACCTTATCCGCCTCCACTGTATGCTGCACAGCTGGAGTGGCATGTATACCATCAAGGATGGTCTTCACTTCATTCTTGACCTTGAAGTAGTCTGGAAGTTGTGCAGGATCCATGGCTTGTGGTGGTGGCATTTTCTCACGCAGATGATCTACCTGGCGTCCATTCTTCCAGAATCGGAAACAGACGTGACAACCGGTAGCCAGGCCCGTGCGGCCGATGTAACCAATCGTCTGCCCCTGTTTGACAGTAACGCCGGATTTGATGCCGGGACCAAACTTGGACATATGCAGGTATTGCGTTTCGTAGGTTTTGTCATGTTTGATCTTGACAAAATTTCCATTCCCGGAGGTATAAGACACCTGGGTCACACGGCCATCGGCAACAGCACGAATTGGAGTGCCGCATGGAGCCGCATAGTCGGTGCCGAAGTGGCCCTTGTTTCTTTTCAGGATAGGGTGGAAGCGATTGTTGGAAAAACGGCTGGAGATCCGGCTATACTGTACCGGAGATTTGAGGAACGCCTTTTTCATCGGGCGACCTTCCAGATCGTAGTAGCCATCATATTTTCCGCTGTTGTATCGGATGGAATAAAAATCATTTCCGCCGGTGCTGTACACCGCGCCGATCAATTTCCCGATACCCAATGGTTCTCCCTCCACATATTTCCGCTCATAGATCAGTTTATAGGAATCACCTTTTTGAATGTGGTAGAAGTCAACGGACCAACCTAAAGCATCTTCCATGGCGGCAATCAGATCGGTAGGGAGATCCTGTTCTTCCATACTACCCCAGAGTGATCCATCAATAATTCCGGAGGCTGTTTCTATTTTAGTTTCGGTCTCTTTCTCGATCACCTCGACATGCACGCTGTCATCCAGGTGAAAGACGACGGAACGATAAGGGTCCGGTTCGTATACCAGTGCCTGAATCGTAGAATCCTGAAGATCCGTGACGATGGTCAATTCCTTTCCTGCCCGGATGGACCTGAAAGGGAAAATTGATTTTGCGGCTTCGATGAGTTGGTTGATCTTGAAATATTCCACTCCGCGACTGGAGAGGAGGTTGCCCAGCATCTCATTGGGCTTGATCAACATGGTTTCGAGACCCACGATGCCGAGGTCCCATTTGTGAAATTGTTCGCATTGTTGTTCGCAGGTTTCGTCGGTCGTGGGGTTTGAAGATTGCCGGGAGATATTCTTGGCAACGTTGATCGCGGCGGCTGTGCTGAGAATCAGGAGCACAGAAATGCCATACCTTGTGAGATGAGTCCTGGTCAATGGATTAATTTTGTCGCAAGATAGATTAATTCATCTTAAGGCAGGGTTTAAGAAAATGTTAAGAAGGTCCCGGAAAAATACATTAAGGGGTGGAAATCAAATCATTGACTGTTCCACGCCCATCGTAATGGGGATCATCAACGCCACCCCGGACTCCTTTTATACAGAAAGCAGAATCGCCGGAAACCTCGAAAAATCAGTGGTTGTGGCCGCTAAAATGCTTGATGAAGGGGCCAGTATCCTCGACATCGGCGGCATGTCCACCCGGCCAGGCGCTGAGGAGATTTCGGTACAGGAGGAACTCGAAAGGGTAATTCCTGTCATCAAAGCAGTCCACCAGGCTTTTCCAAATGCGATTCTTTCAATTGATACCTATCGTTCCGAGGTGGCAGATCAAGCCTGCGCGGCGGGGGCTTCTATGATTAATGATATCTCCGGCGGCCAGTTCGATCCGGACATTTGGCATGTAGCCGCCAGATATCATGCGGCTTATGTATTGATGCATACCAGAGGCACTCCATCAGAAATGATTTTAAATACAGATTATCAAGATGTTATTTCCGATATTGTAAAGTATTTTAGTAAGCAACTAAAGGGATTGGCAGCGGCAGGTGTAACCGATATTTTACTTGACCCCGGTTTTGGTTTTGCCAAGACCCCTGACCAAAATTTCAAATTGATCCATGATTTAGCTGTTTTCCGCTTTTTGGATCATCCTGTATTGGTGGGCCTGAGCCGCAAATCCACCCTTTCCAGAACGATTGGCCGACCCGCAGCAGAAACCCTGGAAGCCACGACCGCCTTACATATGGCCGCCCTGATAAATGGGGCATCGGTTTTGCGGGTGCACGATGTCAGACCGGCCATGGATACCATTGCTATGTATAATCAACTCACCAGGCATCAGGAATAAAGTTTCGGCCTGGGATGAAAACAAATCCCATCCGGTCGTTATTAAAATAAGTAATGCATAAGGACCCACACGAAACACTCCCATCGGAAGAGAAAAAGCCAGCCGGTTTTTTCCTTTGGGTGGAACGTATCCTGGCAGGTTTGGTCCTATTGACAGCCCTGACCCTGCTCATCCTGCACCTGCCTCCTGTGCAGCGCTGGGGCATAGAAAAGATCAAAGCTTCAATGAGTAAAACCTTAAACACTAAGGTTGAACTGGCAGGGTTTTCATTGCACCCGGTTTCTGACCTGACCCTAAAAGGTTTATTCATTGGATCACCGGAGCATGCCTTTGATACGTTACTTTACGCGGAGGAACTCAGCGTAGACTATCGTCGCCTTTGGGATATTTTCAACAGACGCTTTACCATCAATCAGGTAGGTGTTGCCAATGGGGTACTCAATATCCATCGCATAGCCGGAGATAGCCTGACCAACCTCGATGTTATGCTGGCAAGGATACTGCCACCAAGGAATCCGAATAAGCCTGATTTCGTGTTGGATCTCAAAACCTTGCATGCCACCCAACTGACCGTGAGGGTGGATGATGAAGTATCGGGCAGCCTGATGAATTTATATTTCAAGCGCGCGGATATACGGGCTGATCAATTAGACATCACCCGCCGATTTGTGGATATCGCTGATCTCGACCTGGATGATCCGGAGATCAGGATCGTCAATCGGCTGCCGATGATAGACAGTACGAGACCCCCGGTAACCAATAGTGTGATATGGAACCTGGATGTGGATCACATGCAGATCACGAATGGTCAGTTGATGATCGACAACAAATTGAAAGCGCAGCAATTCTATCCCAATCAACGAGGCATTGATTATGCGCATCTTGACCTGGAGCGATTTGATATTCGGATGGACTCCTTGCGTATTCGGGGATGGGATTTCAGGGCAAAGGATGTCGATATGGCGTTGAAGCACCGAAATGGATTTGAAATCAATACACTGGCTGCTGATCATGCAATCGTATCGGATACCGGCGTCATCATCAAAGCATTGACTATTGTTTCACCTAAGAGTGAAATACGTAATGATTTTTCCATGTTGTACACCGGCTACCGGGACTTCTCATCCTTCGTCGATTCCGTCCGGTTCTCCATTCCCAATACCAATATCCGGCTCAATGTGGACGACCTTCTTTCAATAGCTCCCGGTTTGCAACAGGTTGGTTTTTTTACTGAAAACGCCAAACAGGATATCCTGCTTCAGGGGCAGGTCACCGGTCATGTCAACCGGCTTAGGATAAAGAAAATGACCGCAGGCCTTGGAGATATTTTTCTCAATGGGGATTTCCGTTCCAGGGATATTGTCGTCAAGGGAAAGCAAAACATAAGTCTCGATCTCCAGCGTTCATCTATCAGTGCCGCGGCGCTGCAATCTCTTTTTCCAAAACTCAGGCTTCCGCCAGTGCTGACCAAGTTGGGACAAATCAGTTTTGCCGGGGATATTGAAGGTTATCCCGACGACTTCGTGGCCTTTGGCACATTCAATACGGCATTGGGCAATGTAACCCTTGACATGAATATGAACATTGTACAGGGGCTGGATAAAGGAAATTATTCGGGATCGATCGCGCTCCAGGATTTTGATCTCGGGCGCTTTACCGGCAATCCTGATCTGGGGAAAATAACGATGTCCGGCAGAGTCATTGAAGGCATCGGGCTGACATCATCCAATATGTACGCTGATATCACGGCGCAACTCACTGCTTTAGGATACAATGGATATATCTATCACAATGCCCGGGTCGATGGACAACTCACAGGCAAATTGTTTGAAGGCGTCGTCGATATAAATGATCCGAATGTGGATATGCAGTTCGAGGGCACGGTGGATTTCAGAGATAGTCTGGCACGACTCAATTTTATATCCCGTATCGATAGCATACATTTCTGGCCATTGGGATTGTCAAAAAAGGATTTATCGCTGAAGGGAATATTAGACGTCAACCTTCTATTGGGTCAGTTCAGTGAAATTGAAGGACACCTTATCGGAGAAAAGATGGTGCTGCGCGTGGACAGTGTGGATTATCCCCTCGATAGTCTGCAATTCAATGCGGTGGCAGATTCCATGAGTGCCGGTCGTACCTATACCCTCGATTCAGATATCCTTCGGGCTAATATCTCTGGCCTCGTTGATCCTGCTACACTAGCAGGGCAGGTTCAAATGTACCTGCATGAGGTTTATCCAAGAGAGATTGATCTTCCGGCTAAACTTCCGACGCGTAATCCCAAACAACAGTTTTCCTGGGATATACAGGTCAAGGATTCGAAACGGTGGTTTGACCTCACTGGCTTGACCAGCTTACGATTGGAAAATACCATCCTCCGGGGCAATATGGATTTGCCGAACAGAAAAGTGAATGGAACCATTTTCCTTCCGGAGTTGCATTATCAGAAAATCAATGCCTATGCCGCTACAGTTCGATTCTCGGAAGAGAATGGCCGATCCAACCTGGACCTGAAGATGACGGCTGCGGATATGGATGAAAGCGTGTTTTTTGAAGAGGTTTGGATTAAAGGGGAGGCCACCAATGACAGCGTGAATATCAATCTCAAAACAGATCAGCTGGCCAATATTGTCAATAAACTGGACATCGATATTGATCTCCTTCCCGAAGGGGACAATTGGGCGATTTCATTACTTCCGATCAACCTGAAAATGTTCGGAGGTACATGGAGTATACCTAAGGGTAACAAAGTGGAGATCAGGAAAAACTGGTTTTCACTGGATCAGTTTGAACTCGTATCCAGTGATCAGAAAATCATGCTCGATGATATCGATCACAAGGGACTGGTAGCCTATATCGATGGCTTCGATATCAGCTATCTCAATGAAATTTGGATCAACGATAAATTTGATTTCTTCGGACGCTATACGCTTGATGCGGAGATCGACAATATCTACGATATGCGGCAGATGGAAGCGGTGTTGAGTCTTCCTGAACTTAAAATCAACAATGTTCCTTATGGCCAGTTGGTGCTCAATGCCGCGATGACTGATCCAAAGGATTCAGTGCGGATCAACCTCGCATTGAGAAATGGCGAAACAACGCTTAGTGGCAAAGGCGCATATCTGCCGCAACTCAAATCTATAGCCCCGGGACAGGGAAATTTCCTCCGCATTGACCTTGAAGCCACAGAATTCCCTCTTGATTTTCTTGAATTTCTTATGGGAGGAAATATCCGGGATACTGAAGGTTCTGTGGATATGACCTTGCAACTTAAAGGCAAGGCCAATGCGCTGGATACGAGAGGCAAGGGTACGGTTTACAATGGAAGTACGGTCATCGATTATCTGGGTGCGGCGTATTCATTTCATGATCAGAAATTCACGATCTCTGAAACCATGATAGATCTTTCCGGAACTAAGATTTATGATGTGTTGGGAAATACTGCGATCGTTCAGGGCGGAATCACGCACAGATACTTTCGCAACCTTGGTCTGGCCGCCACCTTAAGGTCAGATAAGATCCTGGGTCTTGATGTGACTTCAGAGGAAAACAATATCTTTTATGGTAAAGGCATCGGGGCTGTATTCGCTGAATTCAGCGGTTCGGTAGCCAATCCAAAGATGGTCATCAATACCACTACGGCAAAAGGCACGCATATCTACATTCCGATGTCCGGAAGTTCAACGGATACGGAAAAGGACTTTGCCGTTTTTCTTCAAAACGGGATGTTGCCTGTTGTACCGCCGACGCTGATCAACATCAGCGGTATTGATCTGACGATGAACATGACCATCACGGATGACGCAATCGTGGAGATCATCTTTGATGAGAATACAGGTGAGGTGCTGCGAGGGCAGGGTACGGGTGATCTTACTTTGTCAATGAACCGACTCGGAAATTTTTCCATGTATGGTAATTTCACGATTGCCAGGGGGGATTATCTGTTTACCAACTTCAGAATTGTCCGTAAGCCATTTGAGCTCTTGCCCGGCGGCAATATTCAATGGGGTGGTGATCCGTATGACGCTCAGCTCAATGTTCAGGCGAAGTATAAGGACCTCTCCGCATCTGTATACACACTGATCCAGGAGTACATTACAGATCCAGGTGGGGCGCAGCAAGATGTCTATGATCAGGCAAGGCAGAGGACGCCGGTGGACCTGACGATGAAACTTACCGGATCTTTGATGCATCCCAATATTGCTTTTGATATTGCTTTCCCTGAATTATCCGGGGAGTTAAAAGGATACACAACATCGAAGGTGAATACCCTGAAGGCAAATGAAAATGCCATGTTGCAGCAAGTGGTGGGATTGCTGATCACGCGTTCATTTCTTCCAACGACATCAGGAACGGCATCAAGCGTTTTGCTGACGGAGGGTATTGACAACACGTTTAGCGAACTTATTGCCGCGACCCTTTCAGGTTACCTCGGAGGTTTGCTTGGCGATCTGATTCCAACCGGTACGGTTTTGTCCGGGATTACATTGCAGATGAGTCTTGATCTGCCCATCACCCAGGCTAATATCAATGATCAGACCAATCCACTGGATGATCCAAATGCCACGGTAGTAGAAGTTGATCTTCCGTTAGAATTTTTCAATGATCGTCTTGAGGTTAAAGTGGGTACAGATTACGTCACCGGAGCCACCACTGTTTCTGAGTCTGAATATTGGGCAGGCGACGTTACTTTTCTGTATAAATTAACACCGGACGGGCGCTTAAAAATCCGTGCCTACAACCAAAACACCCTCACTGTGGAAGGAAGGAAAAATAAAGTAGGTGTTGGCCTTTCTTATCGCCGTGAATACGACAGCCTCGGGGAGATGTTCGGTAAAAAGAAATAAACCATTTTACAAAATGGTTTATTTCCCCTGTAGAGATGCGATTTATCGCGT
>CAZYHJ010000048.1:19532-21788 GCA_964646645.1 uncultured Saprospiraceae bacterium
GCGTCTCCGCCTTTTTTATTTTTGATTCATTATCTCAGCCCGTGTTGCCCGTGTTTGCCTACCATAAATCTTCCACGGTCATACAGGGTTCGATCTGACTTCCATATCTCGTAGATATACATCCCTTCAATGTATTCATACACCGGGACGCGAATCTGGTCTTCAAATTTTTCACTCTCCATGGGTTGTCCGCTTTCATCATAGATGCGGAGGCGCAGCATACCAAGGTCATTGGGTACAACAACAAGGATTTCATCCGTAGCAGGATTAGGTGTTATCCGGGTGATAAATGTTGGTTCGTTTGGAATCGTCACATCAATGACTTCTTCAAATCCAAGATCATCGACGTAAACCACGGTGCCGGACACCTCCACGTCCTGGGAAGAGAAAATAGACAGTGTGAAAGAGTCCGGAACAACAGCTGGATGCAGGTATTCTATCGGGATTTCAAACCAGCTATAGATATTGGTACTTTGTGTCAGGTCAATTGCGCCCCATCCCACAACTCCCCGGTCAGAATGAAAAGTCACTTTAATTCCGGCATAATCCTGTCCCATAAATTCCGCTTTGTAATAGCCGGTCAGTGCGAAAGGCTTGAAATTAATGGCGTCCTTACGAATAGCTGTTGCAGGAAATGGCATACAAATCGTATCCGCAGTCGTTTCCAGTCTCAATGCGCAATCACCGGCGCAGGCATCATCCGAGAAATCAACATTAGACGTGATGCCTATTTGTTGACACAACGAATTCGATGTGGTCCAATTCTCAGGCTCATCAAATGTTAAAGGTTCCGTTATCCTCCGGGTCTCAAACCTGCCATCTATCCGCCCCTGACCCCAACTGAACTGAGCCAGGATAATCGTGGTCAAAAAAACAAGGATGGATTTCATACTGAAAATATTTAAGTGGTTCGTTTGTAATTTATCGTAAAAGAGAAGTGAAAGGCAATGATGGGAGTCATGGAAAGGTATGACCTGGGAGAAATGATCAGGGTTTAGAAGATTAGGAGCTTAGGAGGTTAGGGGTTTAGAATGCTTAGCGGTTAGAAGTTACAATTGCTTCGTTTTTTAGGAGATTAGCTAACCTCCTAACCTTTTAACCCTTAGGCCCCTAATCTCCTAACCTTCGAAGTTCCTAAGCTCCTAACCTCCTAAGCCTCTAATCTCCTAAGCCTCTAATCTCCTAAGCCTCTAACCTCCCTAAACCCCCAATTACCCTTATATTTGCCCTCATTTTATCAAAAAACAGATTCCGAACGAGTTATGTTTCAAAACCTGACCGATAGCCTTGAAAATGCGTTTAAAACGCTAAAGGGGGATACCAAGCTTACCGAACTCAACATAGCGGAAGCCATAAAGGAGATACGCCGCAGCCTCGTGGCAGCTGACGTCAATTATAAAATCGCCAAGGAGTTTACGGATAAGATCAAGGACAAGGCACTTGGGACAAAAAATGTGCTGACGGCCGTTAAGCCCGGCGAACTCATGGTCAAGATCGTCCAGGATGAGATGATCGACTTGATGGGCGGTCAGGCCGCAGGGATTACCATCAAGGGAAATCCCGGGGTTGTACTGATCGCGGGTCTGCAGGGTAGTGGTAAAACTACTTTCAGCGCCAAATTGGCCAACTTTCTCAAGACCAAACGGAAGAACAAACCCATGCTGATCGCCTGCGACGTCTATCGTCCGGCCGCTATGGACCAGTTGTCCGTACTTGGGGAATCGATAGGGGTTCCGGTATATAAAGATGTTGACTCTAAAGACCCTGTATCGATTGCGCTGAAAGGCATCGAACATGCAAGACTGCATGGCTTTGATGTGGTGATCATTGACACCGCAGGTCGTCTCGCCATCGACGAAGCGATGATGACAGAGATACGGCAAATCAAGGAAGCTGTACAGCCAACAGAAACATTGTTTGTCGTAGACTCCATGACCGGTCAGGATGCCGTTAATACCGCACTGGCATTTAATGATGTCATCGATTATGACGGCGTGGTATTGACCAAGCTCGATGGCGATACACGCGGAGGAGCAGCTTTATCGGTAAAGTATACGGTTGGGAAACCGATCAAGTTTATCAGCACCGGGGAGAAGATGGAGACCATCGACATGTTCTATCCCGATCGTATGGCCCAGCGGATTCTCGGCATGGGGGACATCGTCTCCTTCGTAGAGAAAGCACAGGAGCAATTTGATGAGAAGGAAGCCAAGCGCATTGAAAAGAAGATCAAGAAAAACACCTTTGACTTCAATG